>JACRIH010000477.1 GCA_016235885.1 Planctomycetales bacterium
CACGGCTTCCTGCTTGAACTCCTCGGAGTACACGCGACGCTGCCTGATCTTGGATTTTCCGTTCGTGCTGACCATCGGACCGTCCTTCCTTTTCCTTGAAAAATAAGGAGTTGGACTGTCCAGAAAAACCCAAGCACCTCAGGACGGACCTTTTCGCCGGCGAACAAGAGATGCACTCCGTCGCGAGGGCTGCCATTGGGGCCGTCGATGAAACAATCCACACCAATAATGTTGTGATACTCAAAGCCGACCGCTTCCAAAGCGACTTTCACGGCCTCGAAGTCAGATCGACGGACGAGAATGTCCACGTCCTGCGTGTTTCGGACGGCGGCACGATCCGCTCGCGCGACCCACGCCGCGACGGCGAGGTCTTCGGCGACCGCATACGGAACCCCCGCGCGCTCCAGCGCGGCGGCGGCTCGACAGGCTCGTTCTCGAACAGCTTCCACGGCTTCGATCATCCTTTTCCAAGAGAAGTCCTGAAGAATGACAGCCATCTTGCACCTCGCTCGCCGGACTCGAATCGTTTCGTCGAAGAACCCGTAGGATGGACGCCTCGTCCGTGCTTTCCCGCAGGATTTCGGACGGACGAGGCGTCCATCCTACGTTCTTTGACCAGCCGTTCAGGAATTCTACGGCCGAGTCCGAGCGATCACAACGACGTCTGGCGATCTCACGCACCAGAACTCTCACCGGTGAACCTGCCGACGATTCGTGGGCCAATCGCAATTGAGTACCGGGGACGAAATTGGTTTTCAGGTCTCAGTTCCCCTCGCCCCTTTGGGGAGAGGGGTGAGGGGCGATCCAAGCGTCTCGATGCGAGCGTCCAGGCTGAAGCACAGCGCAGTTCGCCCCTCACCCCCGGCCCCTCTCCCCCAAAAGGGGCGAGGGGAGCAAACAAGACGACCCGTTGACTCGCCTCATCGTTGGGTCTCACTTCGTGTCGAACTTCACCCACGACACCTGAGTCACGAGTTGATTCAGTGCGGCAAACGAAATGGCGGCGTTGACCGCAAATCGCGGCGACGTGTTGGACGGAAACGTGGCGAGCGATGCGTCGCCGACGAGGAATACGTTGAAATCTTTCGACAGGTTTTCATAGCCGGCCGTTGTGCGGCAGAAGCACATGTCGGTCGCGTAGCCGGTCAGCAGCACGTGGCGGATGCCATTGGCATTCAGGAACTTTTTCAGTGGTTCATAACCCTCGGCATCGTAAATCACGACATCGTCGGCATGCACGTCCACATCGGTCGTGACGGGGATCGGGAGTTGCCAGAACCCGGCGTTGTTGAATTTCGGGCCGGCGTCCAGGCCGGGGAACTGTTTGAAGTAGTCGATGACCGGCTTGTCGGACGACAGCGACAGCGAGGCCGGCAACGGTTCCCCCTCGTACTTGAAGCTGGTCAGCTTCGCCTTCAATTCCCGGGCACCCTCGCGCCGCTCGGTGTCGGTCGGCTTGTGTGTGAAAGAACGATAGAGCTTTTGTCGGATCGGATCCTTGTCGCGGGGAAGACTGTACAGCACGAGAGCCGCCTTGCCGCGCAGCGAATTGATGAACGGCTTGACGACTTCGCGCGTGTGCCGGGCGGCGAGGTGATTCTTCTCCTTCGTGCAGAAGTCGGCGACGCCGGCGGGTTCGGGCGTGTCCCAACCCTGTCCGTCGTCGATCCCCCACGGATGCACCATGATGACCGCCGTCTGCGACGCCTTCAGGTGGTTCGGCATCTCGATGATCCCGCGCGCGTTGTACGAAAACCGCCACGCGCGAACGTGCAAGTCGGCCCCCTCGTCCACGACGATCGGCGGAGCCTCAAAGTGCGCTTGCTCAATGATCGGCTCGAAGAACTCCGGATGATCCGCCAACAACGGCCGCGGCTTCTCGATGCGAGTGAGGCGGTTGTCGTAGACGCGCTTCGGCGAAGGCTCATCCGCCAGAATCGGCAGCACGTTGGATGCGGCGATCAGACACACCAAGCATGCTGCCGTCCGGAGCCCCAATCGAAACAAACTAGCCACGGATGAAACACGGATGAAACACGGATGCGATTCGGTGGTCGCCTTATCTTGATCCGTGTTCCATCCGTGTTTCATCCGTGGCCCAAATCCATCGGACTTCCTGTTCCGCGAAAACAAATCAACGGTTGGCTGTCCCGCGTGAATTTCGTCGTGTTGGAGCATGGTATCCTCTTTCATTTCTCGGAGCCGCGTGACTGCAAGTATTGAAACAGGTCTCGCAGTTCCTGCGGTTTCAGTTGCTTGAGTTGGTCTTCTGGCATCAGCGATGTGGGTGATTCGCGCAGTTCGTCGATTTGGTCGCGGCGGATCGTCGTGCGTTCGTTTTTGGCACCGAGCAGCGTGACTTCGGTTGGTGACTGCTGAGCGATCAGGCCGGTGAACACGCGGCCGTCGGTGGTCGAGATCACATAGCTCAGGTACTCGGCGCGGACCACGGCACCAGGATCGACCATGCTGGCGAGCAGGTAATCGCGGTCCGCCCGGTTGGCGTGCGTGAGGTCCGGACCGATCTTCTCTCCTTCGCCGAAAAGCTGGTGGCAAGTCGCGCACTGCTTGCGAAACAATTCGCGACCGCGAACGGCATCACCGCTGCCAGCTCGCAGGTCGTTGCTCAGCCGTCGCATCTCGGCGAGTTTTTCTTCGGGAGTCCCCGGCTTGATGCTGCCCCACAACTTCCGCACACGCTCGTCGAGTTCCACGTCGTTGTGCAATGCGACCAGACGCAGTTGTTCGACGGAGACGTCTTTCGCGGCGATCCGTTTTGATTCGACTTCCGCCACCAGCCGCCCGGCCCATCCGTGCCGGCTGAGCAGCACGTCGCGGAGTTTCTGACGCACCCGATCGCTGGATGCGGGATACATCGTCAGCAGGCGCGTGGCAACGTCGTCGCGCACTTCGCTTCGCAAGGCATCGAGCGCCGCGATGCGGATCGCATCTGGTTCGGTTTCGGCAAGTAGTGCGAGCAGATCGTCCGTTGCTTTCGGGCCGCCGGCCTCGCCGACAAACTGGATGATCGCGGTTCGAAGCGGCGCTCCCGCTGAGCGGTCGGCCAACACGTTTCGGACCCGTCGCCAGGCCGATTCGTCGCCGAATCGGGCCAGCAGGCGAATGAGCGGCAGGTCCGTGGCGGCATCGGACCAGAGATTTCTTAGTTGTTGATCGAGTTCTGGCACACGAACCCGCAGCGTAAGCGAAGGAGATTCGGCAACGCCACTCCCTCGCTGACGCTGCGGGTTGGTGTTCGAATCGAGACTTCGCACTTCCGCCTGATTGGTGAAGAGTGTGCCCAAGTTGGAATCGGCCTCACGGCGCGAACCGTCTCGCAGTCCCTGTTCGATCGCCGCCACCAACCGCAGGCGCTCGGTGTCCGATGGAGCGGCGGCCAGCATCCTCGCACAACCGCGCAGCGTCGCGGATGTCCCTTCGGCGGCGAGGCGCCGCGTCAGGCGGTCGAGGATCGCGTTGCGAACAAACGACGATTTCCAGGCGTCTGGCGTGGCAAACAAATCCAGACACAGATCGAGATCGTTTACCGCATGTCGTTCGACCGCCCACCAGCAGAGCAACGGGACGTAGCCGTCGGTCGCGTCTTCGTCGCGAGACAACAGTCGATGCACGATCGGCAAGCCCACACGCCCCGGCAGGCGCTTCGCCGTGCAGGCGAGTTGACTGCGGACGTGGATGTCCGGTTCGTTCGCGGCCAGTTCGAGCAAGCGAGTTGCGGTGCCAATTGAGCTTCTCCCCTCTCCCCCCCAGGGGGAGAGGGGTCGGGGGTGAGGGGCGGGTGAATCCACGCTCCGATTCGGAATGACACTCGTGACCCGTTCGCCCCTCACCCCGGCCCTCTCCCCCTGGGGGGGAGAGGGAGCAGAGGTGCCGAATTCATCCCCCAGCAACCTCACGGCCCAGCGGCGGATGTGTGCATTGCGGTGGTCGAGCAGCTTCACTCCGAACGCCTCATCGAATCCGCCGCTGACGTACAGTGCCCACAACGCTTCGAGTTGGAGTTGCTCGTCCGGTGATTCTTGAACCAGTGTTCGCAACGGAAAGATGACTTCGGGGTCACGGCGTTCGGCGAGAATGCGGCGGGCACGGGTCACGATCCATGAATTGCGATGCGAGAGCAGGGCGACGAGTTCCGTGCTGGAGCGACGAGGGAAGTCGTAGCTGAATTCGTCAGAATTCAGACCGTCCGATCGACGCTTCTGAAGTCTTACGACTTCAGCTACCGGTCGGATTCGAAACACACGCCCGTTGCTGCGGTCCCATTCGGCGTCGGGATCGGGATGCGCGGTGCGGGCGTCGTGCCAGTCGGCGACGTAGATGGCTCCGTCCGGTCCCTGTGTCACATCGCACGGTGCGAACCACGTGTCGCGCGACACGATGAAATCGCCGCCGTGAGCCGACCGTACCGTTGATCCCGCTGGTTCGACGTGATTCCAATGCACGCCGTGGGCGAGCAAATCGCCGGCAATGTACTTGTCGCGAAACGACGCGGGAAACAAATCGCCGCGATAGATCAGCCCGCCGACTGTCACATGACCGCCGCGAAAATTCGTGTGCGGGACGTGGTCGAAATAGCCGTAGGCATACGGATTGTGCAACGCTCCGTGCTTGCCGAACGACTTCCAGTAGTACGCTCCCTGCACGCCGTGCAACATCACGTGGCCGCCGAAATTCGTGCTGTAGACAAGCTGCCCGTGGCGGTCGAAGTCGAGTCCCCACGAGTTGCCGCCCCCCTCGCAGAACAACTCGAACTCGTGAGTGAGCGGGTGATACCGCCACACGCCCTGCTGAAACTCGATGCCGCGAATGTTCGCCGTGACCGTGCTCCCCTGACAGCCGTACAGCCAGCCGTCCGGACCCCACGTCAGCGAGTTGGCGACGGAATGGGCGTCGTCCATTCCGAAACCGGTGAGCAACACGTCCGGATCGGCATCGGGGACGTCGTCGTGATTGCGGTCGGGATAGAACAGCAGGTAGGGCACGTTCAGGACGAACAGGCCGCCGTGCCCAAATGCGAACCCCGTGGCGAAATTCAACCCGCTGACAAAATCTTTCGCCCGATCAACGCGCCCGTCACCGTCGGTGTCTTCGAGAATCGTGATCCGATCCGCGCCGCGCGGCCCGCGCGGCGGCGGTTCGGGGACACGGTCGTACTTCGTGCGCGAGTAGCGATCGACGGCGACCCGTTTCAACCCCGCCGGGTTCGGGTACTGCAAATACTGAATCGCCCACAACCTCCCCCGGTCATCGAAATCAATCGCCACCGGCTGCCGCACGAGCGGTTCTGCCGCGACCAGCTCCACGCGAAACCCGTCCGCCACCTGCATCTGCTCGACCGCCTTCTCCGGCGGCCCGGCCGCAAGGAGCAGGCTGCCGATGGGGATCAGGAGCAGAACAAGGTTTGGCATCTGTCCGACGTCTCGGGGCAATCGCAAGACAATGGAATTCAACGGGCATCGTGACGGCGGAGGCATTTTCACCTGCGCATTCGTGGTCGTCAATTGCCGAAAAACACATGACTTGGGCGTCTGCAAGAATTGAATCGCGTCCTGCGAGATTCGAAGTCACCCGAAACAATGAATGACCACACAAATCGACTCGGCGCGAGTGGCACCAAGCGGCGAATTCTTGTGGACGCCGCGAGCAGCCGTAACAATGCTGACCAAATTGAACTTTGCACGATCTTGCCCAATTCGAGGCATCCGCATGGAAACCAAGAGCAACGACACTTCGCGAATCGTGTCGCTCGATCAGTTTCGGGGCTACACGGTGCTCGGGATGTTTCTGGTGAATTTCGTGGGGTCGTTTGCGGCGATCAAAGAGTTCGCGCCGGTGCTGTGTCATCACCACACGTACTTCAGCTACGCCGACTCGATCATGCCGCAGTTTTTTCTGGCGGTGGGATTCGCGTACCGCATGACGTTTCTGCGGCGGGTCGAGAAGAGTGGCAAGGCGGCGGCTTATCGACACACGCTCAAACGCAACCTCGGTCTGATCCTCGTCGGTTTCGTCGTGCATCATCTCGACGGGCGATTTGAAAACTGGGCGAAACTCGAAGAGGTCGGCGTGGGCGGGGTGCTGAGCACCGCGTTCCAACGCAGCTTCTTCCAAGCGCTGACGCATATCGGCGTGACGTCGCTGTGGATCATGCCGGTCATCGCCGCCGGGGCACGCTGGCGGATTGGGTACGCCGTCGCGTCGGGCGTCGCGTTCCATCTGTTGTCGGTGTACGGATACTACGGTTGGGTCCTCAAGCGACCGGGTATCGATGGGGGACCGCTGGGATTTCTCACGTGGACGATTCCCCTGATCGCCGGGACTCTCGCCTACGACGCGCTGTCAGCCACCGGACGGCTCAACCTGGGCCGTCTGATTTGTGGCGGCGTGTTCCTGATGCTGCTCGGGTATGGCTTGTCGTGCATCATGCCGGTGACGCCGCACAACGGCGTCCCTGGTGCGACATCGTGGACGGTCTCCCTCAACGAGCCGCCGTTCATTCCGCCCACGCAACCGACCAACATTTGGACGATGAGCCAACGCGCGGGGAGTGTCACGTACCTGACGTTCGGAGCCGGGTTCTCGCTCGCCGTGCTGGCCCTGTTCGTCCTGGCCTGCGATCGCGGGCCGGTGCGGATCGGAATCTTTCGCACGTTGGGGACGAATGCCCTCGTGGGATACATTCTGCACGACCTGGTCAACGACGCGGTCAAACCGTTTTTCCCGAAAGACAGCCCGCTGTGGTACGTGATGACTGGGTTTGGTGTGTCGCTGGCGATTTGTTACTTGTTCCTGCGGTCGTTGGAGAAGCAGCGGTTGTTTCTCAGGCTGTAGGGTGGGACCAGCGCAGCGCAGGCCCACCAATTCCTGCGACGTCACCGGGGGGCCTGCGCGGCGCTGGTCCCACCCTACAGCCTGAGAAACAACCGCTGCTTCTCCAACGACCGCAGGAACAAGTAACAAATCG
>JACRIH010000472.1 GCA_016235885.1 Planctomycetales bacterium
CGCCTTCGAGGCCCTGTTACCCCAGTCAAACTAAGCAACTCCACTGTCCGAAATCTGCCAAGCAGCTCACACTACCACATTGTCGGTACATGAGCACCATCGCTGGTAAAAATCTGGCTCGTCGGGACTGACCGCATCGTCTGGTTTGAATTGCCTGACTGCCAATCATCACGACAAAATAGTATCCGCCAATTCTCAGGTCATACTTGGAGGAAGCAGCCGTGACCGTGACTCTCGATCAGGTCGTCTTCGTTGGGTTTAACAAACGCGTCGTCGCGCTGGATCAGAACACAGGCGAGGTCGTGTGGGATTGGACCTGCCCGACCGGTAGTGGATACGTGTCCTTGCTGCTGACTGACGATCGGCACCTGATTGTGTCGGTGAGCGGCTACACTTACTGCCTCGATCCGACGACCGGCGAGCAGATGTGGTTCAATGAACTGAAGGGATACGGAGTCGGCGTCGCGTCGCTCGCAGCGTGGGGCATGTCGAGTGCCTCACATCTGTCAATTGCCGCAGCCGAAGAAGCGGCGGCCGCAGCAGCGGCCAGTTCGGCGGGCACCTGACACCACTCACGCCAAACGGAAGGAATGCCTCGTCAAACCTGAGTTGACAGGTCGTAGGACGGCCCTTCCAGGCCGTCGCGTCGGCCCGAAAGGGCTGACCTACGTGTCAGTTCAGCGTTGACGGAACAGTAACCCTGTCGCAAAGCGACAGGGTTACTCGAAGCGGTTTCAAAACCTGTCTTGGACGTAGACGCGTTCGCCAGAACGCGGGATTTCACAACATTCGCCCGCACTCTGGCGGGCTTGTAGAATTATTGTGGCGGTGGCACTCCGTGACACCGCACGTTTTGGCCGCCCCGCAGGGCGGGCACAACATGTCCCGCCACGGAGTGTCGGGACCACATTAATTCAACAAGCCCTGGCGAGTGCGGCTACGGTTTTGAAACCGCTTCTCGTCACTTTGTGGACGTCCACCTCCATGTAGCGTACCTTGTCTGTCGATCAGTCCTCGCAGAACGCGAGGACGTGTCGCCCGCTCTCGCCGAGAGCGGAGAACGGCTCTCGACTAGAGCTGACCACATCGAGTGGCGTGAGCGCCGCGAGTCCCATCGAGATGACTCCGGCGATTTGAGGATTGATTCATGAGCGCGACCCAACCGCTGGACATCATCTCCGTCCGGCAGGATTTCCCGATCCTCGGCAAACCGTTGCCGAATGGGCTGCCGCTGGTCTACCTCGACAACGCCGCGACGACTCAAAAGTCGAGGCAGGTCATCGCGAAGATCGTCGAGGTCTACGAAAACTACAACGCGAATGTGCATCGCGGGATTCATTCGCTCGGCGATCGAGTGACGACCGAATTAGAGGCGGCGCGGGAGAAAGTTCGCGAGTTCATCGGCGCGCGCGAAGTCGAGGAGATCATCTTCACGTCGGGCACGACGGCGTCAGTGAACCTCGTGGCGCAGGGGTGGGGCCGCAAGTTCCTGCAACCGGGGGACGAGGTGCTCCTCAACGAGATGGAACACCACGCCAACTTTGTTCCGTGGCAGCAGGTCGCGCTCGAACGTGGGGCCAAACTGCGGTTCATCCCGCTGACGCACGACGGGCGGCTGGACATGACCGCGCTGGACGATGTGCTGACCGACCGGACCAAACTCATCGCGGTCACGGCGATGTCGAACGTGCTGGGGACGATCAATCCGATTCGCGAACTGGCCGCGAGAGCCAAGTCGCGAGGAGCACTGATTTTCGTGGACGCCGCGCAGAGTGTCCCGCACGGACCGGTCAACGTGTGCGATCCCGAGATCGACTTCCTCGCGTTCTCGGGGCACAAACTGTACGGACCGACCGGCATCGGCGTGCTGTACGGCCGCCGGCCGCTGTTGGAATCGATGGGGCCGTTTCTGTGCGGCGGGAACATGATCCGCCGGGTGTTCAAGGACCGCACCGATTTCGCCGATCTCCCCGGAAAGTTTGAAGCCGGAACGATCCCCATCGTCCAAGCGATCGGGTTGGGGGCGGCCATTGGCTACGTGAATTCGCTCGGCTGGGAAGTGATTTCCACGCATGAGCACGCGCTCACGCAACAGGCTCTCGACCAGATGTCCGCCATCCCAGGCGTGCAGATTCTCGGCCCGAGTCTGGAGCACCGCGGTTCGATCATCAGCTTCACGGTGGAAGGCATCCACCCGCACGACATGGCCGAGTTGCTCGACAGCCGCGGAACCGCCGTGCGAGCCGGTCACCACTGCACCATGCCACTGCACGACCTCCTGAAACTCACCGCCACCACCCGTGCCAGCTTCGCCTTCTACAACACGCCCGCCGAAGTCGATGCCCTGTGCGAGGCGATTCAGTACGCGAGGAAGGTCTTTCGGCGAACGTGACAAATGGTGTCGTGCATATTTGGACGCTTTGTAGGTCCGGTGTGCCCGACAGATTTCAGTCATTTTTTTCAGCGTTTCCGGCCAGCAGGGCCGAATGCGACGGCTACTGCGATTTCTTTCAAGGACACCGAAGATGTCGCGTTATCGTGATATTTCCCAACTCGGAACTGGTGGCTTTGGGGAGGTCTGGTTGTGCCGGCGAGAGGACGATGGGCAGATGTTCGCCAAGAAGAAACTACTGCCTAGCGTTGACGAAGATGGAACAAACCGATTTCTTCGAGAAGTCCGTCTTTTGGCTCAGCTCAGTCATCCAATGTAATCAAGATCGTCGGACTCCAACTGCAAACGAACCCGTTTTGGTATGTGATGCCGGTATACGACCGCACTCTCCTCAGTGAATTGCCGTCGCTAGTCGGAGACGAAAAGCGTGTGTCGAAGGTTTTCAGTTCGATTTTGGATGCGGTCGAATACGCCCACGGAGAAGGCGTGATCCATCGAGACTTGAAGGCAGCGAATGTCATAAGGCAGCCTTCGGCCGCAACCAAAGAGGAGAGATGTAAAAACGGCGTACTTCCGTCACGATGTTGTTGTCAC
>JACRIH010000054.1 GCA_016235885.1 Planctomycetales bacterium
GCTGCGGTTCGTCGCGCGAACATGCCCCGCAGGCGTTGATCCGCTGGGGAATCCAAGCGGTCATCGGCGAATCGTTCGCCGAAATTTTCCTCGGCAACTGTACGGCCAACGGCGTCCCCACCGTGTGTGCTTCGCGGTCGAACCTGCAACAACTCGCCGCAGCCATCGACGCCAACCCGCAACTCAACGTGACCGTGGACCTCGTCGCTCAAAAAGTTACTGCCGGGAGCCTGTCGTTTCCCTGCACGATTCAGGAAGGCGCCCGCACATCGCTGGTGACCGGTCGCTGGGACTTCCTCGGCGAACTCGTGGAAGCTCACGACCAAGTCGCCGCCACCGCCGAACGGTTGCCGTATCTGAAAAACTTTGCTGTGTGATGTCGTGTCAGTCGAGACAAGAATCTCACGCAGAGGCGCGGAGGACGCAGAGGTGACATATCCGCCGTCGGTGATCGTCCCCTGCGACCTCCGCGCCCCTGCGTGAGCAACCATCTGAAAACAAATCTCACCGTCGAACCCCGAAAGGACATTCCGCATGAACGGAAAAGCTGCCGACCGCACGAAGGAAGTTGAAGCTGCACAGAAGGACATCGACTTCACCAAGTTCAGGTACCAGATCGAACTCGACACGACGAGCGGCAAGATCGTGCTCGACTTGTATCCGCAGAATGCTCCGGGGCACTGCAAGAACCTGATTGGCCTGACGAAGATCGGTTACTACAACGGCGTGGTGTTCCATCGCGTGATCAAAGGATTCATGATCCAAGGTGGCTGCCCCCTTGGATCGGGGACCGGTGGCCCCGGGTACACGATCAAGGCCGAATTCAACGCCACGCCGCACGAAGCGGGCACGCTGTCGATGGCCCGCACGAACGACCCGAACTCCGCCGGATCGCAGTTCTTCATCTGCCTCGGCAAACAAGCGTTCCTCGACCGACAGTACACGGCCTTCGGCAAGACGGCCGATGACGCCAGCTACCAGGTCGTGCAGTCGATCGGCAACTTGGCCACCGACGGCAACGACCGGCCGAAGACTCCGGTGACGATCAAGACCGCGACCGTGCGAACGACACCGGCCTAATCACGTCGTCTCCCGTTCAAGATCTCCGAGTCAGACAGTTTTTCCACGGAAAGGGAACCCATGCGTTCACGGATCGCAGCAGCGTTGGCCGTCACCCTGTGTCTCGGATCGAACCTCTCAGCCTTCTCGCAAGCCCCAATAAAATCGCCTCCCGCCACGCGCGTCACCGAACACCGGGCGAAGGTCGAGGTGACTTACGCGTCGCGGCAGGACGTGGGACAAGGGGTCACGGTCGCGAAGATGTCGAACGGGCTGACCGTGATCGTCCGAGAAAACCATACAGCACCGGTGGCCACCGTGCGCTGCTACGTGACCAGCACGGGGAGCATGTACGAAGGGAAGCACCTCGGCGCTGGACTGAGCCACATGCTGGAGCATTTGGTCGCGGGAGGCACGACGACGAAGCGGACGGAGACGCAAATCCGCGAGATCATGGATTCACTCGGTGGCCAGACAAACGCATACACGTCGGACGAGGTGACGTGTTTCTACATCGACTGCCCCGCGGCGAACACCAGCGTGGCCATCGAATTGATCGCTCAGAACATGCAGTTTTCAGTGATTCCCGAGAACGAATACGTCCGCGAAATGGGCGTCGTCCAGCGCGAACTCGAAATGGGCGAAGCGGACCGGCAGCGAGTCCTCTACCACACAATGAAGCAACTCGTTTACCACGAGCACCCCAAACGGCATCCGACAATCGGTTACCTGCCGGTCGTGCAAGCTGTCGCACGGGAAGAAGTCATCGGGTTCTACAAGGATCGGTACGTGCCGCAGAACCTGGTTTTTGTCGTCGTCGGCGACGTGCAAACGGACGACGTGCTGGCCGATACGCTGGCGATGTTCAAAGCATTCCAACGTACGACCGAGCGAGTCGAAGTGCTGCCAGTCGAACCGGATCAGGCGTCGCCGCGGTCGGCTCGCTTACAAATGGAAGGTCCGTCGACACACCTGAGCGTTGCGTGGCCGACCGTGCCGCTCCAGAACCCCGACCTGTATCCGCTCGACGTGGCCAGCTTCATCCTGACGAACGGGAATTCTTCGCGGCTCACGAAACGGCTGAAGGTCGATCAGGCGCTGGCGACGAGCGTCAGCAGTGCATCGAACACGCCGGGTGGCGTGCCGGGCTGGTTCGAAATCACAGTCGAATGCCAGCCGAAAAACGTGGCCCAAGTGCGAGAGATCATGTTCGAGGAGGTACGCCGACTTCAAACCGAAGCGGTCTCCGACGCGGAACTCGCGAAGGCCAAGCGGCAGAAGTCGGCCGATCATGTGTTCGGCCAGACCACGGTGCAGAATCAGGCCGAGATGTTGTCCGAGAGTTATCGCTCGACCGGTGACCCGTTATTCGATTCGCGGTATGTCGAGGGAATCCAGCGCGTGACTGCGAAGGACATCCAGGCTGCCGCGAAACGTTACTTCGTGCCGCAACGGCTGAACTCCGTGGTCATCGAGCCGCTCGGGAGCAAGGCGGCCGGTGCCGCGAAAGAGGCGACCCAAGCCGCCGAATCGCCGATCATCCGCAAACAACTCGCGAATGGATTGACGGTGCTACTCAAGCGGCAGAGCTTCCTGCCGATGGTGAGCATTCAAGCATACGCGAAGGCCGGGGCGCTCAGCGACACAGCCGCCACCAGCGGACTGGCGGCGCTCGCGACCGAGATGCTTTCGAAGGGGACGAAGAAGTACAC
>JACRIH010000485.1 GCA_016235885.1 Planctomycetales bacterium
CTGTACCGAGGAAGTCGCCGCGGCGCTCCGTCCCGCGCCGGTCGCACTTGTCTCGGCAGCCGGTACCATCGGGAAACTCGACGAGGGAGGTGCCACGTACGCAAAGCCCAGGCTGGCGTGCTGAAACCAGATGCCGGGATAGGCTGAGAGAATCGCGTCCTTTGTGGCGGCGCTCTCGGTGTAGAGATGAACCCCGGAGCCTACGTTGTACAGCCGGAAAACTTCTGTTGTGTCCGTCACCTGAGTCGTAAAGATGTTTCCTTCATCCTTCTCGAAGCGCCAACCCTGGGTCTCCAGAAAGTTCCGTTCGTTGTCGGCTGCCGTGTAGTAGTGCCGACCGTTATTCGGGTTGTACATGCGGTGGATGCCGACGGCTCCTCCCACTTTCGTATCGGGCACGGTGAATCCCTGCTGATTCGTCGTTTCATCCCGGTAGCCGCCCCCCGCGACCACCGAGTTGAATTCCGCGGTGGACGTGGTGAAAAAGTGGTAGTCCACGCTCGGAGCATACGTTCGAAACATCCGCACATTACCCGACGACAGCGTCCAGCCGATGTCGTCGAGGGACAGGAAGTCGAGTTCGCTGAACGATTTTCTGGTCCCGGCATGGACAATCGGATTCATCGCTGGTTCCAAGCCACCGTCGGTCACTGACTCTCCCCAGTGCGATGGATCGGACAGCGGAACAGGCCCACCGAACCGTGCCACCGACTTGGACCCATTGAACACCCGGCCGTTCGGCGGTCCTGAGACACGGTTGTCGAAGGAGTCCGATGTGCCGAATGCCAAGACATGCCCGAGCTCGTGAATGGCCACCGTCAGAAAGTCGGTTTGTGTCGCTCCCAAGCCATCGGTCGTGGCGCCGAAATACCAGTTGGTCCCCACGGTGTCGAACGTCATGCTGCCGCCCCAGGGGCCAACATCCGTTTTGAAGGAAGGCAGATCGGGGATCGCCCCGGTTTGACCGCGGGCGGTCACGGTGTTGATCCAATCCTGCGCCCCCGCGACGTTGAAGCCGCCGGGTCCGCTTTCAGCCAACGTGTCGCCCAACAAGTCGCGTCCACCGGGGTAGACGCGGATGGTGTCGGTGGAGATTGAAAGATTGGAGAGAATTGTCTGATTTCCACTCGCCGGATTCGTCACCAAGGCATCCCACGTATTGCCGATGTTCACGTTCGGCTGGATGCGTGTCAGGTCGTCGGCGATCCGATTGGTGAACACCTGAGCCGCCTGACTCAATAAATCTTTCTTCGCTTGGGTGTTGAAAAAATTGTTCGCATCCAGACTGAAGTCGAATTGAATCACGAGGCCGCTCGGCAGCGAACGGGACTCCAGCCGTTCCATGTGAACCGGCAATCGAGACGACTTCCGCCGCGATCGAACGACGGGTGCGAGGCATCGACACAGTCGGCGAGTCAATTGTTTGGCCCAGTGGACAGCCAGCATTACGTTTCACTCCTTATCAAATGGCCCGACCACAAACAGTCACTTCGCTCATCGGCATTCCCCGATTCCGCTTCGCATTATAAGATCGAAGGCAGAGTCGTGTAGGCCCATTGTTTCCCGCAATTGAACACCGCTGTCGAGGTTTTGGGGCGAAGGAAACGGCGAGTCACTCACTGCTTGGGAGTTGCCAAATGCAAACAGGCTGAGCGGAGCGCTCAGCCTGCTTGTTGTTGTGATAATTCTTTTTGGCAATTCGAGTTCTGAGAACTCTACTTCGCCTTCTTGCCGCCCTTGGCCTTCGTGGACTTCGCAGCCTTGGCGCCCTTTGCAGTTTTCTTGGCCATTTCCGTTGGCTCCTGTAACTTTTGGGTCGATTGGATTTCGGTGACCCCTCTCCCCAGACCCAACCGGGAGAAGAGACCGGATTCACGCTCGCCTGTTGGCGACGGAGTGAATCGTTGCCGGATGAACTGGATTCCACTTAGGAAATCCAACTCTGCGGCGGTTTGTATCTGGTTGCGGATTGCTCGTCAATCGGAAATCATTGACATAATTTTCTTTGGCGATTCTCGTCGGCGTGTAATCGCCCGATCGAGATGTGTGGCAGTTCGGACGTAACTCATCGAAGGGTTGCCGGCCCATCCCGGTAGTCCTGACGCGATCGGCTGAGTTGCCGGTGGTCACTTCCCAGTGACCATCGCGGGTTGGATCGGTGGGATCCCTGATTTCAGAGTGGCTTGACTCTCCGCTGCCTCGGCAAAACAATCGGTGCTCGATTTGAGCGGACAAGCCAGCAACCACAACAGCACCGGAATTCCAACATGAAACTCTCCGCCGTCGTCCAGTCACTCAAGCCGTCCGCCACGATCGCCGCCGCTGCACAGGCCAAAGCGCTCAAGAGCCAGGGCATCACCGTCTACGACTTCACGCTGGGTGAGCCGGACTTCAACACACCCGAGCACATTCAAGCGGCCGCCATCGCGGCGATGAAAGCCGGGCACACACATTACACGCCGTCTGGAGGAATCCCTGAGCTGAAGAAAGCCGTCTGCTCCCTGTACGAGCGCGACTATGGCTTGAAATTCCAGCCGAATCAGGTGTTGATCTCGAATGGCGCCAAGCATTCGTTGCACAACGTCATCACCTCGCTGTGTGGTGCGGGTGACGAAGTGATCATCCCTGCCCCGTACTGGGTCAGCTATAGCGCTCTCGTGGAACTGGCGGGTGCGATTCCGGTGATCGTGGAAACCTCCGAGGCCGACGGATTCCGCATGTCGGCACAGCAGTTCGACTCCGCGATCACGTCGCGAACCCGTTTGCTGCTGCTTAATTCACCGAGCAACCCGACCGGAGCGACGTATTCCCGAGAGCAGTTGGAAGGATTGGCCGAAGTGGCTCGGCGTCGCGACGTGCTGGTCTGTTCCGATGAGATCTACGAGAAGCTGCTGTACACGAACGAACCCGCTCACTGCTTCGCCGTATTGCTGGGAGGAGCCGCTGCCGAGCGCACGATCATTGTCAGCGGAGTCAGCAAGGCATACGCAATGACCGGCTGGCGCATCGGGTGGACGATTGCTCCCGCGGTGCTCACGTCGGCGATGGACAATTTGCAAAGCCAGGAGACGTCTAACCCGTGCAGCATCAGCCAGTACGCATCCCTCGCGGCGCTGACGGGACCGCAAGACTGCGTCGAGGCCATGCGGATGGAATTTGCCAGGCGGCGTGAGTATGTGCTCGGGCGTCTGCACGCGATGCGTGGGGTCACGCTGGCCGATCCTGGCGGAGCGTTTTACGCATTCTTCAACGTGTCGCATTATTTCAGCAGGCCGCTCGGCAAGGGAACGAAAGTCAGCAATGCGACCGAGTTTTGTGCGGCCCTGTTGGAAGAGTCGCACGTCGCCCTCGTCAGCGGCGATGCGTTTGGCGCGCCGGGCTATGTGCGATTGTCATTCGCGTCGGATCTGGACAATCTGCGCATGGGGCTTGACCGGATCGAGAAGTTCTTGAACGTCGATTGATTCGAAGCTGCGCGGGACTTCGAGGCTACGCCGCATCGCGTCGAACGGGCAGAATGCGAGGTTCGGAGGCGCGTTCGCCGGCGAAATCGAGTTGGCACAGGACCGCGAACAGATTCAGCAGCGATTCGATTTGCTGAGCCTGCGAAGGCATCGGGGCCGAAGCGGAGATCTCGATCGAGGCGGATGATTGATCGGGCAGCGATGTGGTCAGCTTGAGGTTCCAGATTGCTCCCGCAAAAAGCTCGCTGGGGAAAGCGGGGTCTGTGTCGCGGTGCCACGTGCGCCACGCCGTCTCGCGCCGGCTGGAGTCATCTCCGCGAAGCACGATCACCGACCGAGCCGACATTCTCTGGGCGATGACGACCAGTTGATTCCAGACGTCATCCGCCGCCGCATCACCTCGTGATTCCAGGCGGGCCAGCACGATTCGGTCGCGAATTGCCGCTGGTGCAGATTGCATCCAACCGCCGATGGCAATCACGTGCTGCCACAGGAGCCGGGCCTCGCGGTCTCCAAAGATGCGACCGATGACCAGCACCGCCAGTACAGCAGCACAAATGCCCACGGCAATCGCTTCGTTGTTGTACAGCGAGGAAACGACTGATGCGACGGCCATCAGTGCGGACAGGCTGCCAATCGCAAACAGAGTCTGTCGTGTGCTCAGTCCTCGGTCTCGCAAGCAGTGATGAATGTGGGCGCGGTCGGCCTGACCGATCGTCTGTCCGTTCAGTTTGCGACGCAGAATGGCCATGCAGGTATCGAAGATCGGCACGCTGAGCAATACCAGCGGCACCAGCATCATGAATCCGGTGGCTTTTTTCACCGAGGCTTCGAGAGCGAGCGCTCCTACAAAGAATCCGATCGGCAGGCTGCCGGAATCGCCAAGGAAGATTTTCGCGGGAGGCCAGTTGTGCAGTAGAAATCCGGTGAGTGATCCCGCCAGCAACGTGGCCAGTACGGAGACGGTGGCGAGGCCATTTAGTTGCGCGAGGACAGCCACCGTCAGGCACGAAATCAAACTGACTGTGCTCGCGAGTCCGTCCAAGCCGTCCATCAGGTTGACGACGTTGGTACACGACACCAGCCAGAACACCGTGAGCGGAATGCCGATCCAGGCAACATCCAGACTGACGCCAAACATCGTCACGGCCGAGATCGTCCGGCCCCACAGCACGAACGGCAACGTGGCGAGAATTTGAAGCAGAAACTTGTTGCGTGCCCGGATCCCCCACTTGTCATCCCACAATCCGATCGCGCACAACAACCCGCCCGACAGCAACAACATGCTCGCAAACCAGCCCGAATTGGTATCGAGATCGAAGTGGTCACATGCTGTGAACCAGATCGCTGTGGTTGCCGTCAGCAGACTCAGATACACGGCGACGCCGCCCATGAGCGGCGTGGCTCGCTTGTGCAGCTTGCGTTGTCGATCCGGCCGATCGAGTAGATCGATCCGCCGCGCCACATGGCGGGCGACGCCGGTCAGCAGGCCGCTCAGCGTCAGTGCGGCAGCAAATGTCAGGCAGTACGAACCCATGGACGTCCTTGTCCCACAACAGGTTGAAGGGGGCGAACAATATCGCGATCAGTATTCTGAGGCCAGACCAGTCCGCCGGAGTTCCGGCTTCAGGCGGGCTTGTTGAATTTATGTGGTCCCGACATTCCGTGGCGGGACATGTTGCGACCGCCTCGCAGAGCAGCCACAACATGCGGTGTCACGGAGTGCCACCGCCACTTAATTCAACAAGCTCAGGCAGCATCGGCTCGCCAACTGAAGGCGGAACTCCAACGGTGGCAATTTCGTGATCGTTCCGACAGAATCAGTCTGATGTCTTCCGCAACGCTCCCTGCCTACGCCAGTTCGTATTTCGAGCTTTATCGCGGCCGCACTCTGTTGGTCGCGCTGCTGGGACCGCACGTGCTCACCGAATCGCAAGTGGACCAGTTGATGCTCGACGTGGCCGATCTGGTTCAGAACGAAATCAACATCCTGCTCGTGTCGGATTGCAGTTCGGACGTTGGGAATTCGGCGCTCAGTCTGGCTGACCGCATCGCGCCCGAGATTGACGAAGTGCTGCTGATCAGCAACCGGGGAGGGATCACCGACCGCGACGGACGGTTAGTCCCGCTGCTGACCCAGGTGTCGATCGAGCGAATTCTGCTCGGCGAACACAAGCAGGTGCCTCCGCCATCGGATGACGTTCGCGAGGAATTGGAGCAGGTGATTTCGTTGCTGCCCCGGATCGGCAAGGTGACCATGATCGGCCCGGGCGGCTTGCGGGACGAAATCCTGAACTGGCGTGGAAGCGGCACGATGTTCGTCGACACCGAACAGCTCACGCTGGCTCCGCTGACGAAACGAGAGTACCCAATCTTCCGGGAGATTTACGCGACCTACGTGGCCGAGAAAAAATTCCGCGACCGACTGCCGACGGAACTGGAGCATGCGGCGCAGTGTCATCGGCTGCTCAAGGCGAAGAATTCGCCGCTCGCCGGCTTCTCGTTGATCGAGCACGAACCGCCGTGGTTGGAGTTTTGCGTCTGGTGGGCCGAGTATCGGCGGGACGGTTTCGGACGAAGGGTGCTCGACGCGGCCAGGCAATTGGCCCGCGAGGCAGGTCGGCGGTTGTACTCGCTCAGCCTGATTCCCGACGCGATCGACACGCTGGAAAAGAATGGCTTCCGCAACCTCGGCCGGTTGTCACTCGCCCTCCGTGACAGCTCTTTGACTTTGCCCGCTTCGCTGCGAAACTATGACACCAGTCAACGCGATCCATTTTTGTTGATCCATGCAGGAGACGCTCCATGAAAATTCGCCTGACGTATTGCTCGTCCTGAAACTACGAACCACAAGCCGTCAGTCTGGCGGCCAGGATTGTGAATGAGTTCAAGCGGCAGATTGAAGAGCTGACGCTGGTCCCATCGACTGGCGGTGTGTTCGAGTTGTCCCTCGATGACGACTTGGCCTATTCGAAGAAGGCAACTGGAAAGTTCCCGGACGAAGCGTGGGCTGTTGAGGCCGTGCGGAAACGGCTCGGAAAGTAGAACGGAATTCATTCCGTTCTTTAATCTGGCGGCATTCGTTTCATTCCCTGAGTGCCGGACGTGTTGCAGTGCAGCCCAGCGGATTGAGTTCCGCTGGACGAACGGAATGAGTTCCGTTCTACGAAGGACCAATCGTGCTCCCATCGCTCACGCTGAACATCTACGAGCAACATCGCCTGCTCTACACTTGCGATTTGGACGGTGTCACAGAGCTTGGCCGGCAGGCCGAGTTGCAGGAGCCGCTTTATTCCAAAGTGAAGACTCAGGATACACAACCACACTGGCGGGTCGTGATCGCACCCCACACGGAGCGCAATGTCTCGCGCAGCCACGCCCGGTTGGAAACGCTTCCCGGTCAGAGCATTCGGGTGACGAATGTCAGTGCCACCCAGCCTCTGGGGTTGCCGTACGAGTCCGATCCCATCCTGCCGCCGGGCGGCAGCCGCGAGCTGGTTGTTGGGCATTCGACGCTGTTGGTCCTCGGTAATCGCAACGTCCGCGTCGAAGCTACCGTGGTTGCCGAGCCGGCGCCGCAGACGCCCGGCAATGCTCCTGAGCGGAAGTTTGCATGGGACGACGATCCTGTCGTCACCGAGTCGGCGATGCAGAAGCTCGCCAAGATCACACCGGTGCCGATGAGTCTGACCGGAAAGGCACCGACCGACTTCATCAAGATCAAGCTGACTCCCGATGGAGCCAATATCGAATCGATTGTCCGCTGGATGCAGGCAGTAATCAGCGTGTTGCAGTCAGCGACCAATTCCACGACGTTTTTTCAGGAAGCGGCGAAGTCGATCGTGGATTTGGTTGGGTTGGATGCCGGCCGCGTGCTGCTGTTGGACAACGGCGAATGGAAAACCGTCGCGGCCGCGAGTTGCGAGGATTCTCCGCTGGGGGCAGTTGGGTCACCGAGCCAGCAGGTGTTGGCGCAGGTGTGCTCCGAACGCAGCACGTTTTGGAAAATGCCGAACCTGACCGATTCGGCTCTCGGAAGCCTCGCGGGTGTGCAGGCGGTCGTCGCGGCGCCAATTCTGGATGCGGCCGGGAACGTCATCGGTGCGCTGTACGGAGACCGCCGGTTTCAGGTGGGATCGCTCCGGCCCCCCGAAATCAGCAAGCACGAAGCCATGCTGGTGGAATTGCTGTCGTACAGTGTCGCCACCGGGTTGGCTCGACTGGAGCAAGAGAAGGCCGCGCTCAAAGCGGTTGGCCAGTTCGAGCAGTTCTTCACCCCCGAGCTATCGCGTCAGTTGGAGGCTCAGCCCGACCTGCTGAAGGGTCGCGATTGCGAAGTGTCGGTGTTGTTCTGCGACATCCGCGGCTTCAGCAAGATGGGTTCGCAAGTCCCCGCCGCGAAAATGCTCGACATGATGAACGACGTGCTGGGAGTCCTCTCCGACTGCGTCCTCGATCACCGCGGCGTTCTGGTCGATTACATCGGCGACGAATTGATGGCGATGTGGGGCGCGCCGGAAGTTCAGCCCGACCATGCCCGGCGGGCGAGTCAGGCCGCGCTCGACATGCTGGCTCGGCTGCCCAGTCTGAACGATCGCTGGTGTGCCACGCTGCCGCTGCCGCTGGACCTTGGGATCGGGATCAATTCGGGACCGGCTCGCGTGGGGAATTCCGGGTCGTACCGCAAGTTCAAGTATGGACCGGTCGGCAATGTCGTCAACCTTGGCAGCCGCGTGCAGGGAGCGACGAAGTTTCTGAAGACGCGGCTGCTCGCCACCGGCTCCACCGTCGCCGCGCTCGACGCGTCGTTTCACACGCGCAGCCTGTGTCGCGTTCGCATGGTCAACATCGATGATCCCGTCGAATTGTGCGAAATCTTCACGCCGGATCGGATCGGATGGGAGGAGCTCAAGCAAACTTATGAGGACGCGCTGGCTGCTTTCGATCGCCGCGACTTCGGCCCCGCGGCCCGCGCACTCAGCAACCTCCGCTTCCGCTTCCCCGACGACGGCCCGTCCCTCGTGATGCTCTCCCGCGTCGTCAACGCAATGGTCGAAGAGTCCGCGACGTTTGACCCGGTGTGGAAGCTGCCGGGGAAGTAGCACTCCAGCGCACGTTCCGATTCGTCGTAGCTGAATTCGCAAGAATTCAGAGCATCTGGCAAGCTCGTGCGGCTGAATTCTTGCGAATTCAGCTACAAGGTGCGCTGTCGTGGCAGAAGGCGGCTCCGTCTGTCGAACGGTCGCGTGACCACGTCACCCAAATAACTCGGTCAGCGGCCGTCCATCCACCAACCGGTGTGGCCTTCCGAGTTGGTCGCGCATTTCACTTTCTGGATCAAGTCCCAGCGCGTGGTACACGGTGGCGAGCATGTCTTCCGGCGAGACCGGGTTCGATTTGGGATAGGCCGCGTCGCGGTCGCTCGAACCGTACACGGTTCCGCCGCGAATGCCTCCGCCCGCGAAAACCGCGGACTGGCACGCGCCCCAGTGGTCGCGCCCCTGCGCAGGGTTGAGCTTCGGAGTGCGACCGAACTCACCCCACATCGACACCAGTGTGTCGCCGAGCAGCCCGCGAGCTTGCAGGTCTTCCATCAACGCGCTGAAACCCTGATCGAGTGACGGCAGGCAATAGTACGCCTTGAGCATGTTGGTGCCGGTCAGCCCCTCGAACGGGCCGTGATTGTCCCACACGTTGGCGACGTTGCCGCTCTTTTGAATGTACATCCAACTGATCGTGACCAGCCGCACTCCCGCTTCGACCAGCCGCCGGGCCAGCAGAATGCTTTCGCCGTACTCGTTGCGACCATACCGGTCGCGCGTACGCGGGTCTTCCCGTTCGAGATCGAAGGCCCGTTTGGCCACCGGCGACGAGAGCATGCTGAACGCGAGGTCGCGGTAGTTGTCGAGATTTCTTGGTCCGCGTTCGGTCTGGAACCGGCGGTCGGTATCTTCGATGACGTTCAGCAACCCACGCCGCGCCAGCAGGCGCGTCTCGCGAACCTCGTCGGGGAGCGTGATCGAGTGCGTGGGTTTTTCGTTCGTCTCCTCGGCCGCCGCGACTTCCATCGGATCGTGCCGTCCGCCGAGGAACCCCGCGTACGTTCCCGCATAAGTCGCCCCGTCGTGGCCGATCGGTCGTGGGATGGTCACCGCGGCGGGCATCGGACCGAGCGGTGTGAAATACGACACGACCGAACCCAGTGTCGGAGAATCGTTCCGGTTCCGCTGGTTTCTCGGCACCGCCAGCGTGTTGTTGATCCGTCCGGTGAGCGTGCGGTAGACGCTCGGCTCGTGGTTGTTGCTGTCGTGCGTGAGCGACCGAATGATCGCCGTCTTGTCAGTGTGCCGCGCGAAGAGCGGCAGATGTTCGCACACGTCGATGCCGGGCACGACGGTGGGGATCGGTTTGAACTGGCTGCGAATCGCCTCCGGCGCCTCGGGCTTCATGTCCCACATATCCTGCTGCGGCGGCCCGCCCCACAAATAGATCAGGATGCACGACTTCGCCGTCCCCTGCCCTGCCGCACCAACCGCCGCCCGAGCATTCTCCGCCCGCAACAACTCCGGCAGCGCAACCGCGCCCAGCCCGATCCGTCCCAACCGCATCATCGCATCGCGTCGGTGCAGCATTTTCCAATCTCCTGCTCGTTGGGAATGAAGCCAACTCAAGATACGCGCCGATTAGTCACTGGTCAATTCAAGGTGTGCTCAGCGTCGGCACTCAGTCCATCCAATTGACTCACTTTCGACCGCGCCAATATCCGGGGCGGCGGCTGGTGTGGGCCACCGCTACGACCATCACACTCTGCGGGGATTGAGAACGGAACACAAGAATGTACGGAAACCGCCGGACACGCACCCACCGAAACCGTCGGGACAGTGACGTGACCGGATGAGACTCTGGATCAGACTCGATGCGGGCCACGGCCCGATCCACGGCCTCTCGAAAACGTCCCGCGGCATCGGCCGACCGCTCGCGATACCACGCTTGAGCGGATCGATGCTCTTGCACGGCGATTCGATGAAAGATTACCTGAGCCATGCGTCAGGCTTCCGATCGCAATTCCGACCAAGGAATTGCACCGGCAGGATCGGCAAAGCGTCGTTCCAACTCCGCCTCGAAATCCGGGTCGTCAACCGTGAGGATTCCTTCGGGGGGCAAGGACTCCATGAGACGCAGAGCCAACGCCGACCGTTCTTCGTCGGACAACTTGAGTGCGGCATCCAAAAGATTTGCAGTGGCAGATTGCATGGTTGGGCTTCCAGCAAGTTGGTAGTTATCCGACTCTTTGTGATCCGGTTCCCAGACTATGCGGGGTCGCATGAGGCGTCAATTCACGTTTCGCGACGCAACGATTTGTCCGATCACTTGGCAAGGCGCGTCAGTCTCTGCGAGACCGGCTTACGCCGTCAATTCAATCTCTCTCGACCACTGCTGGTACGCTTCGTAGTACGTCTTCTTGAGTGCGATCTCGTCGTCGGTCGCCGCCGGTTGGATTCGGCCGGTGGCGTCGATGGCTCGCGAGACGAGTGTGTGCTTGCCGGGCTTGAGGCCGCCCGCGTCGAGCGAGAAGAACGTCCAGCAGTATTTCGAGCGTGGTTCCTTGTCGAGCTTCGCTTCGCGCCAGTCGCCGCCGTCGATCTGGATTTCGACCTTCTTCACTTCCGTGCCGTCGCTCCAGACGGCTCCGTACGCTTTCACCGGCACCAGCCCGTCCTTGGCCGGTCGGCGCGTGATGCGGGCGATGATCGACTTGAGGTTCATCCTCGAGACCGAGGTCTCGACGTATTCGATCTGGTCGCCGCGTTTCTCGCCGCGAAGCGTGACGTAGTCGCGAGCCATGAAGCGGCCCATGTAGCGTCCGGCGCGAATTTCGATCCGCGTCAGCCATTTCACGTTGGCGATGCCGTACCAACCGGGGACTAGCAACCGCACGGGAAAGCCGTTCCCCGGTTCGAGCGGTTTGCCATTCCGTTGATGAACGAGCAGTAGATTCGGATCGAGTGCGTTCGCGACCGACATGCTGCGACCGAATGCCACCTCGACTTCGGCCTGCTTGATCGTCTCTTTCTTGCGGTCGGCTCCGATGAACACGACCTCGGTGGCTTCCGGTTTGATGCCGCACAACTGAAGCAGCGGAGCCAGTTGCGTGCCGGTCCACTTGCTGTTGTAGACCGCTCCCATAAACCCCTTGCTCGCCCCGTTGCCGCTGCATTCGAGCGTCATCAACTGGTCGCGCTGCGGCAACCCCTGCAGTTCGGCGAGCGTGAACTTGCGCGGCTTCTCGACCAGCCCGGTGATTTCCAGCGCATAGTCTTCCGCCTTGACTGTCGGCACGCCGTAGTGCGACACGCTGAACACCTGATCCTGCGGCGTGATCCATTCGGTAAGTGTTTCCCAATCGAGCATCCCCGGTTTGGCGCGCGGCATGTCGAGAAACGGCACGAGGTCTTCTTCGTCCGCCTGGCCGGGGAAGACGAAAGCGGGCAGGGTCATCTGCGCCAGCCCGATGGCAGCAGCCGACGCAGTGATCTTTCGCAGGGCATCACGACGGGATTCGATGGTTGTTGGCATGGGGGGCTCCAGTTGTTTAGCAGTCCGCTGAAAGTCATAGCGCGGCGAAGCCGCAAAAGGTTGTCTCGCTTCGCGAGACAGAAGTGCGTGTCGGCGTTGGAAGGAAGAGGGTGTGGGGTCGAGGTAGAGAGATGTTGTTGACGATCATCGCTCTGACCCCAAGGAACCCACGCCATGAAGAACTTTGTACAGCGCCAACAGTCTCAGATTCAAGGAGTTCTCAGTGGATTTG
Source organism: Planctomycetales bacterium (assembly GCA_016235885.1). Classification (GTDB taxonomy): domain Bacteria; phylum Planctomycetota; class Planctomycetia; order Planctomycetales; family Planctomycetaceae; genus JACRIH01. The sequence goes on from JACRIH010000485.1 coordinate 12,274, forward strand.
ACCGATTGCGGTTACGGGGTTCGTTGGCGTTGTTGCAGAGCGAAGGGGGTGTGGTCTCGTGGTTGGGGAAGGTCGGCCTGAAGCCGCGGAGGTTTTGAAGCACGCCGAAGGGTTGACCAAGCGGTTGTTGGAGCGGACCAAGGCGGATGTGTTGGCGGCGGGGCGGCCGGTGCAGAATTTGGCCGGCATGACAGACCAAGAGCGATTCGTGCAGAGAATTCGTGCCGAGCAAGGCGTCGCACCGAACGGCTTGATCGCGGTGCTCAGCACGTTGGAGATGACCCAGTCGTATGACGTGTATTGCCAGCCTGCGGACTCGGCGGGGACGTTGGTGCGTCGGCCACGGAAGTGTTTGCACTACTATGCTTCGCACGGCCATGAATGAGACATTTCTGTGGTAGCCACTCTCGCCAGAGAGTGGGTGTTTTTCCCTGTCGAACCCACGGTCTGGCGGGCTTGTTGATTTAATGTGGTGGTGGCACACCGTGACACCGCATGTTGTGGCCGCCCCGCAGGGCGGCCACAACATGTCCCGCCACGGAGTGTCGGGACCACATTAAATCAACAAGCCCTGGCGACCGGGGCTACGTCTCACTTCAGGCCGTGTGAGGTATTTTTCCATTTCGACGACGAGCGATTCGGTCAGACGCAGGTGCGGTTGGCTCGGCAGATGGATGGCGTGGGGATCGAGTACGTTCGACGCGACAACTGTTTCGTGGGCCTCGGCGACTTCGAGCGGGCTCAGGAGTTGTTGTCGCAGCAACCGCGGATCAATTGGCAGCAGGAACTCAACACATTCCTTCCTTAACTGGCGCTCCGCGATAACTCGCTCCAACGCCTCACCACCGCCTAAAATCCGCGCGGAAAAACAACGCCTTCGGACTTAACGATGTAAGCATTTCAAAAGTGGCGGACATGCTTCACTTGTGGGAGCGTAACATCGTGAACGAGCGGGCATTTGAAAACGTGGGGATCGATTTGGGGACGACGTATTCGTCGCTGGCGTTCATGGATGACAATTTGATCCCGCGTATCGTGCTCAACGAATCCGGGCAGGCGGTGATTCCCAGCGTGGTGTTCTTTGACGACGAAGAGATCATCGTCGGCGAGTCGACTTTGGAGTAGTCCTCGGTGTACGTGGATCGCACGGTCCAGTTCATCAAGAATGAGATGGGGTTGCCGTGGCGGCGGGAATTCGACGGGCATCAGCGCACGCCGGAAAGCAGTTCCGCGATCATCCTGCGGCACCTCGTGCGCATGGCGGAACCGCAGTTCGGGCGTACAATCGCGAATTGACACACAGCATCGAACAGCCGCTACTCACGACGCTGGAGTTGGCCAGCGGCCTCAAGCCGGAAGAATTCGTGCAGCACCAGCAACAGGTCGGCTTCCTGCAACGGTACGATCTGGACAGTTGAGGTTGGCAGCCCGTTGAAAATGTGGCGTACGCCACAGGTGTTTTTCAACGGGCTGAGCGACAAACGGCTCGGCCTCGATGAGTCCAACAGCGACATGATGAGCACCGGCTTGAGTTTGTCGGATGGAAACCTGAACGTGGTCGTTGCGTGTTGCACGGGCTTGGTTTATTTTGAGCGCGTTTCCTCCCGGAATTGGTCTCGCCATTCTTCTCATCGAGGACGATTGCTCATGACAACTCGCACCGGTTTCTTGGGGGTGATCACGGCTTGCGCATTCGCCGTGGGGTCCACGGGGCAGGCTCAGGATTACGTGCTGCATTCGTTCGAGCGGCAGCAGCTCACGGATGTGTATTTTTCCGAGGGGGCGAACTTTGGGGACTTGAATCGTGACGGGAAGCTCGACGCGATTCATGGGCCGTATTGGTGGCAGGGTCCGGAGTTCAAAGTCCGGCGTGAAATCTTCCCGCCGGTGCCGCAGAATCGCGATCGGTACTCCAATAACTTCTTCACGTGGGTCTATGACTTCACGGGCGATGGCTGGAATGATTGCGTCAGCGTCGGGCTGCCCGGTTCGCCGGCGGTGCTGTACGTAAACCCCGGCGAAGGCAAGGTGCTGGAATCGACGAATCATTGGCAAACTCGCAAAGTGCATGACGGAATTGGCAATGAATCGCCGCAGTTCGTGAATCTTGTCGGCGACACACAACCGGAGTTGGTCTGCAATCACAACGGCAAGTTTGGCTACGCGACGTTCGACGTAAAGAAGTCTTCCGAGCCGTGGACGTGGCACGCAATCTCGGAGGCTGTCGGCGAGTATCCGTTCGGGCATGGTTTGGGTGTCGGCGATGTGAATGCCGACGGCCGAGCCGACGTGATCTGGAAAGGTGGCTGGTACGAGCAACCAAAGTCGCTCGATGGCGATCCGCTGTGGACTTTTCACAAATACCAATTCGCCGGGCCGGGCGGAGCGGACATGTTTGCCTACGACGTGGATGGCGACGGCGATAACGATGTCATCACCAGTCTGGCGGCTCACACGTTTGGATTGGCGTGGTTCGAGCAGGTGAAAGACCGCGACGAGATCACCTTCAAAAAACACCTCATCATGGGGGAAAAGGCAGACGACAGTCCGTACGGCGTGCTGTGCACCGAACCGCACGCGGTCGA
>JACRIH010000482.1 GCA_016235885.1 Planctomycetales bacterium
AGCAGCGCTGACTGCGTTTTCGCCGGAGCCCGGTTGATTTCGTCTGCCAGCAGCAGGTTCGTGAAGATCGGCCCCGGCTGGAACGTGAACTTCTGGTCCGCCATATTGAACACAGTGTGCCCGGTGAGGTCGGACGGCATCAGGTCGGGCGTGAATTGCACGCGGCGAAACTGGCTCGACAACGTCTTGCTGAGCAGGTTGACGAGCAGCGTCTTCCCCAGCCCCGGCACCCCTTCGATCAGCACATTCCCCTCGCAGAAGAGCGCGATCAACGTCCCTTCGACGAGGTCCGCCTGACCAACCAGCACCTTGCCAATCTCACTGGTGAGCTTTTCGAAGTGTGCTGCAACCTGGGCGACATCCATCGTGGGCGTCCTGTGCTGAGTCGTCGGTGGTCAATGGGGACTCGCTTCTAGCAGACTCGACCGGCATTTTCAAACTGGCTAGAGTCGCACCCGTGAACACTGCCGACAACATTCATGACCGCCTCGCCAGGAACCATCGATCCATACTCGATCGCATGGCGGCGGCGTGCAGTCGCGTGGGACGTGACCCCGCGAGTGTCGCTCTCGTCGCGGTGACGAAGTCGGCCCGGCCGGAGTGGATTCGGGAGCTCGTCGGACTCGGGCAGACGGAACTCGCGGAAAACCGGCCGCAGCAATTGGTCGAACGAGCCGCGCAAATTGAAGGGCCAGTTCACTGGCATCTAATCGGCCACCTGCAACGGAACAAAGCTCGACAACTCTTGCCGATCGTGTCGCTGATCCACTCGGTGGACAGCCTGCGGTTGCTCATGACGCTCGACCAATTGGCCGCCGGAAAAGACCTGCAACCGCGAGTCCTGCTCGAAGTGAACGTGAGCGGCGAAGCGAGCAAAGACGGCTTCCGCGTGGATGAGTTACTCGCCGCTTGGGATCAGGTCATCGCGTGCCGTCACGTGCGCGTCGAAGGCTTGATGACGATGGCTCCGCTGTCCGACCGGCCCTCCGACGCGCGTTCAACATTCGCCGGCCTGCGCGATCTCCGCGACCAACTCCGAACTCGTTCACCCGCCGACGTCGCATTACCTCATCTGTCGATGGGCATGTCGGGCGACTTCGAAATCGCCATCGAAGAGGGCGCAACGCTCGTTCGAGTCGGGAGTGCGCTGTTTGATGGAATGGGAAACGTTGAATGACCGATGAGGAGGCTAGAGCGTCTTCAAATCTAAGAATTGGGGTTCATGAGTGAGCGGCAAGGCACTAGCCGCCGGTGATTTGGCGGCACCGGCGGCTAGCGCCTTGCCGCTCACAACCTACGTTTCAAGTCTTGACGACACACTGGGAGGTGCCCACTAACTCGCAGACTCGACCGATGTGGTGGGGAAAGCCGACTCTACTTGGCTCGACGTCGGTCAAAATGTCTGACCCCGGTTCAACGCCCCCGCGCGGCAATTCCTCGACGACAGCCGCACGATGGTGGACCGAACCGAGCAAGATGACCCACGTCTCGCCCACCGCACTGGCGATCAAACGCCGTCGGCTGATCGAGCAGTTGGGATGGACGATCGGGTCATAGGCTCCGGCTGGCGATCGTTGCGTGGCAGCAAGAATTTAGTTCTCCGAGCCGTACGGTCGGCAGAGCGTCGGAGAGGTTCTTGTGGAGTCGAACAAAGCCAACGGCGAATGCGGTCTGCGATTTCGCTGGCACTGGCCTCCGGGACGATCCGTGATCGCGTGCCATATTCTGCGCACCAAAAATCGCTGCCCGGTGGACTGGCGCACGAGTTCGACGCGCACCGTGGGCCCGCCACGTTTCTTGAGACTGATCCGAATGTCCGTTGGCAACCTGGGCATGATTCTGACCCCTCCCCATGCAAGAATTTGACCCTCGTCCAGAATCTGACCCCACTGGTTCCACAACCACCTGGAGGACGATAGAGTAACACCTGAGGGTCAGAAATTCTTCGCAGTCTACTCAACTGTTCGGCGAGTCGGAGAATTGTTCCGCATTGGATTTTGACTTGATGGGTGAGCCTTTTGGCGTCGCCGGGGGTAACACCTGCATTACGAATGATTGGAGTAATACCGCATGTCACTGCAACCCAACCCCGCAAACTGGTTTGAGATTCCCGTCGCCGATCTCGAGAGGGCAAGACACTTTTACGAGGCGGTCTTCGAGGTCGAATTAACGCTCAGCGAAATGGGACCCAACAAAATGGCTTCGTTCCCAATGGAGATGGGACGAGCAGGTTCCGCCGGAGCGCTGATTGTTGGACCGGGATGCGAGCCTTCAATCGCCGGAACTCGTGTCTACTTGCATGTGCCGGATATCGAATCCGTCCTCGCACGAATTGAGGACAGCGGTGGAAAGACACGTTTGCCGAAGTCGAGCATCGGACATCACGGCTTTATGGCGCATTTCGAGGATTGCGAAGGCAATGGCGTGGGATTGCATCAGGCACCCCAACAGCGACCGGATGCGTGCGCATGACCATCAGGCCGGGTAACGGGGACATTCAGGACATCCGAGCCGAACAAAATGTTGGACCGGAGCCGCGTTCGGGTCCATCTGCAAGTTTGGGTTGATCCGGCGCGGCCCGGTCAACATTAGCGTTAGACAGCAGGCAAGCTCGCCCTACTTGGAGACGGTGGGGATTGTGTCACGGACGCGGAGCAATTCCAGCAGCGCTTCTCGATTGTCCGACCACGAGAATTCGCCCTCCTGATCGTGCGGGAGTTCGAGCGTGATCGTTGGGATTTGTCGATCAATGCCCGCCCACGAACCGAAGCTGCCGGGGGTCGGATACCCGATCGTCTTTCGCACGGGATAGCCGTTTTTCTCCGCCATGCGCCGCGCCAGTTCCTCGCCGGGGCCGTCGAAATTGTTGCACTGCCGGCCGCGCGTGATCGAGTGAATGGAGACGATGGCGGCCGGCTGGAGCAAGTCCACCGCGCGGATCAGGGCCTGCGTTTCGGGTTCACTGGCGGCTTGATTGCCTCCGAATGTGGCTCCGGGTTTGGACGGCTGCCAGTTCTTCGCGGGAAGGTTGCGGTTGAGATCCACGCCGTGGACATTCGTGCGCGAGTCGCGGGCCAAACCGTCGGGGTTCATCGCGGCGATCACCGCGACACGGCAATCCCGCGTCAGGTCGGGATGCTGTTCCAAGTGCTCGGCGAACCGGCGGGCCACGACGGCGCTGTTCCCTTCGTTTCCGTGAATGCCGCCGAACACAAACGTCACGTCGCCGGATCGGCCGAAGATGTGCATGACAATCGGCACGCCGCGCACGGAGTGACCGAGGATTTCAATTCGCGATGCGGTTCCGGCGGGACCGATGGGGGGGGCCGGAGCATTTCTCGCCGCAGTGAAGATCGGTGAATGATTCCAAGTTGGCCCAGCCGCCGACATCCCGGCATCGGGTTCACCTTGGCGGCGCGTGTACTCCCACGGATCGTCCTCGTCATGGTTGTACGGACGGATGCAGACGCGCCACGATTGGGAAGCAACTGAGGGCGAACTGTCTGATTTCTCTGGCCCGGTCTGCGATGCCAACAGTGGCACCAGAACGGCGAGGCAGGCAGCGGACGAGAGCATGGCAAGCGATCGGGTGATTCGCGAGACGGACGCCGATTCCACTCAGATGTAGCCCTGTCGCTCCGCGACAGGAATGCCGAGTACTTCGGAGACGTCGTTCGCAGACGGTCGGGAAAGCGGCGTTCCGAGTCCGTCATGGAGACTTGGCTGTCCTGTCGCGGAGCGACAGGGCTACTTGGCCGCCATCGTCGACTTGTTCAAAGCCTTGTTCAATCGCGACTTCAACCGGGCGGCCTTGTTGGGATGAATCTGTCCCTTGGCCGCCGCCTGATCGAGGTGTTTCGCGGCCATTTGCAGGGCGGCTTGACCCGCCTGCGCATCGGTTCCGGTCGTCGCTTCTCGCGCCTTCTTAAGGGTCGTTTTCAAAGCCGTTCGCGTCGCACGGTTGCGAATGCGATGCTTGGCGCTTTGTCGGAGAGCTTTCTTCGCGTTTTGATTGGTCGGCATAACGTGTGTGGGCTACCAGGAGCTGGATCGAATCTCAAACTGACAAGACAAAAATTGTTCCGCGCGAGCGGCGATCTCACGCGAGATCAACAAGGGTGCGTAGTCTACTGGCCGGAGTTGTGTTTCGCCAGTCCGTGGCGGCGGAAACGAAGGTGAGACAGCCGCATGAATTTGAACGCCCCGCCACCCCGCTTGCCGGGGTGGTTCAACGGCTTTTGCACCACTGCTGCGGTTCGTCATTGATGCCTCACCAGACATTGATTCCGCTGAGACACATCATTCTGAATGAACTTTTCGGAACCCGAATGATGGGGGGCAGAATGATGAAGGATCTCATTGGACCTCTGGTACCTCGGTAAACAAGCACTCCCCGGCTAGCGAGACTTGGGCCACGTCGGCGAGGACGAAGTCCATAAAAGCCCCGTCTGGGACACCGCTGCCGCTTGCGACCGAAGCAACTCGAACCACTTCCGCCACTACGTTGTCGCCTTCCTCCGCATGTATGGTCGAGATGACCCGCACAATGTAGGCGTCGCCGTCGCGGAAGCGGACCAGCGCGGGAGTGGATCGCAGCTCCAGACCCCGAAGAACGGACAGCAGGTCGGATTTGATCGCCACTACCGTCCTCCTCCGCCTAACAATGTAGTGCAGAAGCCATCGAGCCACCGGGGCAAGCCCATCGTGTTCACGCTGCGGCCTTCGGTTGCGCCAGCAATTCGTCGATCGCGCGGAGCAGTTCCCCATACTGAAACGGCTTGGTGAGGTACTGCCGCGACGGCGACCCCGGCTCATCGTCGGGTGATGTGACTCGCAGCGACCCGATGATCACGCGGGGAACCTCGGCCAGTTCGTGATCGGAAAGTTCGGGGCCGGAGATCGTCTCCGCGTCTACGATCATGACATCCGGCCGCTCGGTTCGCGTGGCCTCGCCGAACTGGTCCATCCTGCGGACACGATCCACCTGCCAGCCGCGCGGTTCGAGGACCGCTTTGAGCACATCGCCGGTGTCCGACACGCCATCCACAACCAAGACTCGCTGACTGGCGATCACGTGCCTTCCTTCCTTGTACGGCGTAGTGATTTTCGACTCGCATCGACCGTCACGGGCATCCGGAATCCTGCCGGCCCGTGAAGGAGGCGGAAGATAGCCAGAACCACAAATCGTGTCAAAACCAGTCTGCGCTTGGCTGCGAGTCAATCGAGGAGGGCGAATCATATCGACACGTCCTCCCCTCTCCCCCTTTGGGGAGAGGGGTTGGGGGTGAGGGGCGGTGGAGCGCCCCCTCACCCCAGCCCTCTCCTCAAAGGGGAGAGGGAGAATCTGAATTGATCGCCAACCGCGTCGCACGCTCGCGATGATGCCGGGGACGAATCAACCCAGCTCCCACACCGTGCGATAGGCCGAATACAGTTCAAAGTGTTCCAGCAACTGCTGGAAGAACAAGTGGCTGGCGAGCGTGGCGCTGTCTCCGATGACGATCAACTTGCGGCGGG
>JACRIH010000480.1 GCA_016235885.1 Planctomycetales bacterium
ACAGACCCTGGCGAACGTGGCTACAGGGAAGTGCAAAGCCCCAATGAATGGAATTCCGTTCGGGCAGGATAGGTCACATGGCAACGCAGGTTCAACCGACATCGACTTGACCGGCTTCATCTCGTCGGATACCACCGCGACTGTCTCATGATTTCACGGAGCCGAACTCGCCAGAGTTCAGATGATTTTTCGCGGCAGCCTGAATTCTGGGGAATTCAGCTACGAACAAGAGCCATGCCCACTTCCACTGTGTCCCTCGCGTTGATCGGTTGCGGTCAGATTGGAAGACTGCACGCGGAACGAATCCGCGCCGACGGTCGAGGCCGAATCGTCGCCGTGACCGATCCGCATCGCGAATCGGCCGAACGGTTGCGACGTGAACTGGCACCCGAGGCCGCGGTGTTCGAGTCGCTTTCGGATTTGCTCGATCACGCCGCGATTGATGCCGCCGTTGTCTGTTCGCCGACGAGCCTGCATTTCGAGCAGGCGTCGATGTTGCTCGAACGGGGTGTCCCCACATTGTGCGAAAAGCCGCTGGCGGACACGCGGGAACGGATCGTGGCGTTGATCGAGCGGGCGCGATTGGGACCGCTGCTGTCGCTCGCCTATCAACGTCGCTACTGGTCCACGTTCCGCACGCTGCGGCGCGAGGTGCAGTCGGGGCGGTGGGGCCGTGTGCGTTCGGTCACGACGCACAGTTCGGAGCGCTGGCAGCAAACGATTGCCGGCACGTGGCGCGATGATCCCGCGTTCAATCCGGGTGGGTTCATCGGCGACGCGGGGAGCCACAAGATCGACATGGTCTTTTTCGTCACCGGACTGGTTCCGGCCGAAGTGTTTGCTCACAGCGACCAGCGCGGCAGCCGCGTTCCAGTCGTCACCACGGTGTCCGGCCGCCTGACAAACGGCGTCTCGCTGAGCATGAACTTCGTCGGCGATGCCCAGCACTGGCGCGAGGATTTTTGCGTCCACTGCGAGCAGGCGGACCTGAGCATCCACGACGGTCGGTTGTGGATCGCCCGCGACAACCGCGTCGAACCATTGACCGATCTGGAACCAGAGTCGAACCCCAACACCGCGTTTCTCGACTGCCTGCTGGATGGTTCCGCGAATCAGGCTCCACCGGAATGCGCCCTCGCAGTGTGGGACTTCACGCAGGCGGTGTTGACATCCGCCCGAACGCGGGAGATCGTGGTCGTTTGATCCGGAACCAGCGATGACAGTGCCGGAACTGAACGTAGCCACGCTCGCCCGAGCGTGGGATTTTTGGTCACTCGTCCCACGCTCTGGCGAGCGTGGCTACCAAATGGAATTGTTGACCAGAGTCATCATCATGCCCCGCATCCTCGTCACCGGAGCCGCTGGATTCATCGGGTTCCATCTTGCTCAGCGCCTGCTGGCTCGGGGTGATGACGTTGTCGGGATCGACAACATCAGTCCTTACTACGACCCGCAACTCAAGCGAGACCGGTTGGCGCAGCTGACTTCTCATCCGAAGTTTCGGTTCGAGCAGCTCGACATCGCCGACCGCGAGAGGGTTTCGCGTCTGTTCGCCAACGAGCGGCCTATCCGCGTGGCGCATCTGGCCGCTCAAGATGGTGTCCGGTATTCGCTGACGAATCCGCACGCCTACGTGGACAGCAACCTCATCGGGTTCGTCAACATTTTGGAGGCCTGTCGGCAGCAGCGGATCGAACACCTCGTCTATGCCTCGTCGAGTTCTGTGTACGGGGCCAACACGAAGATGCCGTTTTCGGTGCATCACAACGTGGATCACCCGCTCAGCCTGTACGCGGCGACAAAAAAGGCGAATGAACTGATGGCGCATTGCTACAGCCATCTCTACAGGTTGCCCACGACGGGTCTGCGATTCTTCACCGTGTACGGCCCGTGGAGCCGGCCGGACATGGCGCTGCACCTGTTCACGAAGGCGATCCTCGACGGACGACCGATTGACGTGTTCAACGAGGGGCACATGCGGCGCGACTTCACGTACGTCGACGACATCGTCGAAGGGGTGCTGCGCACGCTGGATCGCGTTCCCGAACCGAATCCGATCTGGTCCGGCGACGCTCCCGACGCCGCGACCAGTCTTGCCCCGTACCGCCTCTACAACATCGGCAACAACCAACCGGTCGAGTTGCTGCACCTGATCGCGACGCTCGAAAAATGTCTCGGCCGGAAGGCGGAGAAGAATCTGCTCCCCATGCAGCCGGGCGATGTTCCGGAAACGTACGCCGATGTGGACGACCTGTCGCGCGATGTCGGCTTCCGTCCCGCGACACCGATCGAAGACGGGGTCGCGAAGTTTGTCGAGTGGTATCGTTCGTACTACGGTGTTTGATGAGGTCAGTTGCCGAGAAGGAAGAAGTCACATGAAGTCGGTCACGAGATGCTGTGTCATTGGCGTTGTGCTGGAACTCTGCTCGGGATTCTCCGCACGACTTGCGGTTGCGGCCGATGCTCCGACGTCGCCGCCCGTCAGCTTCCAGCGCGACATTCGCCCGATCCTGTCCGACAAATGTTTCTTCTGCCACGGGCCGGATGAGAAGCATCGCGAGGAAGATCTGCGGCTGGATTTGCGTGCGGGGTTGCTGGGTGATGACACCGTGAAGGGCGTCGTAATTCCCGGCAAACTAGAAGCCAGCAAGCTGTGGAAGAAGATCGTCCATGAGGACTCCGAACTGCGCATGCCGCCGGCGGAATCGGGCAAGACGCTCAACGACAGGGAGCGCGGGCTGATTCGTCGCTGGATCGAGCAGGGGGCTGAGTGGCAGGAGCACTGGTCGTTTTCAGCGTCGAAGCGACCGGCGGTGCCCAAGGTGAGCGACCCGTCGTGGCCGAGCAATGACATTGATCGGTTCGTGCTGGCGCGGTTGGATCGCGAGGGATTGAAGCCGTCGCCGAGTGCGGACGCGCGGACGTTGATTCGGCGCGTGTCGTTCGATCTCACCGGGCTTCCGCCAACGTGGGAGGAAGTGGAGGCGTTTGCTGGGGGGCGAGACAACGCGGATGCTGGTGGAACGCGCGGTGCACCTCTCACCTCCCGCCAAAAACCCTCTCCCCCAAGGGGAGAGGGGGGCAGAAGTTTTCGCGATTGGGAAGAGGTTGTCGACCGGCTGATCGCTTCGCCGCACTTTGGGGAGCGAATGGCGATTCACTGGCTGGACCTCGTGCGGTTCGCGGACACGGTCGGCTACCACGGCGATCAGGAGCATCCGATTTCGCCGTATCGCGACTGGGTGATTCAAGCGTTCAGCGACAACATGCCGTTCGATCGGTTCACGACGGAGCAACTCGCGGGCGACCTGCTGCCAGAGGCGACGGTCGAACAGAAAATTGCATCGGGCTACAACCGTCTGCTGCAAACGTCGCACGAGGGGGGAGTCCAGCAGAAAGAGTACCTCGCGAAATACTCAGCGGACCGCGTGCGGAATTTCGGCGCGGTGTGGCTCGGTGTGACGCTGGGATGTGCCGAGTGCCACGATCACAAGTTCGATCCGTTTCCGCAGCGAGACTTTTACCGGCTGGCCGCGTTCTTCGCCGACGTGGACGATCTGCAATCGTTCAAGGGTGGCGACACCACGCCGACCAAACGCGAACCCGAAATGCAGGTCACCACGCGGTTGGCTCCGAACGAGAAGCGCCGCACAATGGTTACTGTGTCGATCAAGCCGCGACCGATCCGTGTGCTTTCTCGCGGGGACTGGATGGACGAGACGGGCGACATTGTTGAACCGGGAGTGCCTGGAGTGTTTCGACAGATTGTTGTGGGAGAACAAGCGGATGATCGGGAACGCTCGCCCCTCACCCCCGGCCCCTCTCCCCCTGCGGGGGCGAGGGGAGGACCCCAACTTGCCGGCCGAGCCACTCGTCTCGACCTTGCCCGCTGGCTGACATCTCCCGACCACCCGCTGACATCGCGAGTATTCGTCAACCGGCTGTGGAAAATGTTCTTCGGCAAAGGACTCGCGTCGTCGCTCGACGATGTTGGTTCGCAGGGGGAAGCGCCGGTCCACCCGGAGTTGCTCGACTGGCTCGCGGCCGAGTTCGTGGCATCGGGCTGGGATGTGAAGCACATGGTGAAGTTGATCGTCACGTCGCAGGCGTACCAACAGGCGTCTCTGGAGACGCCCGCGTTGCGGCAGCGCGATCCGGACAACCGGTTGATCGCGAGGCAGTCGCGCCCGCGACTCGATGCCGAATTCATCCGCGACAACGCGCTCGCGACGAGCGGGTTGCTCGTGCGAACCGTCGGTGGTCGCAGCACGCGGCCGTATCAGCCGGACGGCTACTATCAGCATCTCAACTTTCCCAAGCGCACGTACGTCGCCGACACGGGCGAACATCAGTATCGCCGGGCGGTGTACACGCACTGGCAGCGCTGTTACCTGCATCCGATGCTCAAGGCATTCGACGCCCCGAGTCGCGAGGAATGCACGGCCGAACGAGCCGTCTCGAACACGCCGCAGGCCGCCCTCGTCTTGTTGAACGACCCCACGTTCGTCGAATCCGCCCGCGCGTTCGCGGGACGAATCCTGCGAGACGGCGGTGCAACGACAGACGACCGCCTCGGCTGGGCGTGGCGGACGGCACTGTCACGAGAACCAAGTTCCCGCGAAATGTCGGCGCTCCGCAGCCTTCTGGATCATGATCTGTCCGAGTTCCAACAGGATCGCGCCTCGGCGGAGAAACTGTTGAAGGCTGGCCCGTTGCCAGCCGATACCGATCGAATTGAACTGGCCGCCTGGACATCGGTGGCTCGGGCCATTTTCAACCTGAATGAATTCATCACGAGAAATTGAGGCGACTGGAACGAGGAAATGGCCACGGATGGAACACGGATGAAACACGGATTTGTGTTCGGAGGATTCAATCGTCTGGTTTTTTCTTGTCCGTGTTTCATCCGTGTTCCATCTGTGGCCAAGAAAACCTCGTCGTCTCAAAAGTCATTCAACGCATGTCGTACGGAGAGGAATTACAAATGTTTCTCGATCGCAGTGAGCGGCTGCACGAAAATCGTCGCAGCTTCCTCGGCCAGAGCGCCGCCGGTCTCGGTTCGGTTGCGTTGGCGAACCTGCTGCAACCGGAATTGTTCGCCGGGACGCAGCCATCAGCAGTCGCCAACACGCCGGGAGTCGCGGGGCTGCCTCACCATCTGCCACGAATCAAACGGGTCATTTTTTTGTACATGTCTGGCGGACCGTCGCAGTTCGAGACGTTCGACCACAAGCCCGTGCTCGCCGAGATGGACGGCAAACCAATGCCCGAGTCGTACACGAAGGGGCAGCCGATCGCGCAGCTTCAGGGGCAGGCGTTGAAGTGCTTCGGGCCACAGGCGAAGTTTCGGAAGTACGGTCAATCGGGACAGGAGTTCAGTGACTTTCTGCCGTGGACGGCCCGGCTGGCGGATGACATCGCGATCATCCGCTCGATGACGACCGATCAAATCAATCACGATCCGGCACACACGGTGATGAACACGGGGACATCGATCTCCGGCCGTCCGAGCATGGGAGCGTGGGTGCAGTACGGGCTGGGGAGCGAAGCTCAGAACTTGCCCGGCTTTGTCGTGCTGACCAGTCAGGGGGGACGAAACCCGCAGCCGATTTCGTCGCGGCAGTGGCACAGCGGGTTCCTGCCGAGCCGGTTTCAAGGGATGGAGTTTTCTTCGACGGGTGATCCCGTGCATTACGTCCGCAATCCCGCGGGCATCACCACCGAGCGGCAGCGGCGGTTGATCGACACCGTGACGGAACTCAACGGCCTCCGCAACGAGGAAGTCCAGAACCCCGAAGTCGAAACACGCATTGCCGCGTACGAGATGGCGTTTCGGATGCAGGCGAGCGTCCCCGGTCTGATGGATATCTCCGATGAACCGCCGCACGTCCTCGACATGTACGGCACGAAAGGGGCCGATGGAAGTTTTGCCGCGAACTGTCTGCTGGCTCGACGACTGGCCGAGCGCGGCGTGCGGTTCATCCAACTCTACCATCGCGGCTGGGACCATCACGGCGATCTCGTCCCGTACATGACCACGTGCTGCGGTCTGACCGACAAGCCCACGTGGGCGCTGATCACCGACCTCAAGCGGCGCGGCATGCTGGACGACACGCTCATCATCTGGGGTGGCGAATTCGGACGCACGCCGATGTTTCAGGGGAAGGGTCAATACCCCGGTCGCGACCACCACATCAAAAGCATGTCGATGTGGCTCTGCGGCGGCGGCATCCGCGGCGGCCTGACGCTCGGAGCCACGGACGACTTGGGCTACCACGCCGTCCAAGACATCTGCCACGTCCGCGACCTGCACGCCACGCTGCTGCACCTGCTCGGGATCGACCACCGCAAGCTGGCCTTCAAGTACCAGGGCCTCGACTTCCGCCTCACCGGCGTCTTGCCCGCGAAGGTGATTCAGCCAGTGCTGGTGTGACACGCATTCTTAATTGAAAGCTGCGTGGCCATTCGGCTCGTCACGCGGAGCGTGACGGCTACGTAGCCATCACGCTCCGCGTGATGAGCCGAGCGTCGGATAGTGCGGCCAGTTGTTGCGAGGCAGCTTACTTGCCTTGGTCGCCGAGACCCATCAGGACGTTCGACGGCAAGCTCGGATCGATGGCCTTGCGAGCGCTTTCAATACCCGCGACGGGGAGCGTGCCGGGCTGGAGCAATCCGATTTGAACGAGCACGGACGCCTGGTCCCAGTAAATGTGTTCGTGCGCCAACTTGCCATCCCGGAATTTGACGATGGCGACCAGCGGCACCTCCACGCGCCTGCCCGTGGGAGCCACGCCCGGCAGCATCCAGTCCATGCGGATGGTATGCGTGAATTTGAACACCATTTCATCCACGAGTTGATCGTGGCCAATGGTTCGCGAGAGGGGAGTCATTTCCGTATCCGGCGGCATCTGAGGAATGAACCGCTGGGAATAAAACTCGCGCAACTGGTCCCGCCCCACACCCCCGGTGAGCACCGGGATGTGGTTCACGTAGGCGTCCTCGACCATGGTGTCGAGGGTGTACTCGGTGTTGTGCGTGGCGAACTCGTGCCGCACATGTTCCTCCCAGAGTTGGCGCAGGCATTCTTGGCCAGCGGTGAGGCCGCTGTCTGACTCTGGCTTTG
>JACRIH010000481.1 GCA_016235885.1 Planctomycetales bacterium
CCCAGTTGACCCAACGGTTGACGAAATCGGGCGATTCGGTTTGGCCCGGCCGTGACGACCGCACGAGCGCCCAAGCGTAGCCCAGCACCTGATCGCTCACCGGGACGCGCGTCACCAGGTTTTGCATGGCGACGATCTCATCACCCGACAAAATCGCGTCGATCTTCCCCATCTGTCCCGTGGTCACGCGGCGTGCGACTTCCCATTCCTCGGCACCGCTCGGGTAGTTCACTTTGATGTACAACAGGAACCGGTCGAGCTGCGCTTCGGGGAGCGGATACGTTCCCTCCTGTTCGAGCGGGTTTTGCGTGGCCAGCACGAAAAACGGAGCCGGCAGGTGATGCATCGTGCCGCCGGCGCTGATGTGCCGCTCCTGCATGGCTTCAAGCATCGCCGCCTGTGTCTTCGGCGGCGTGCGGTTGATTTCGTCGGCGAGAATCAGGTTGGCAAACAGCGGGCCGGGGAGAAACTTGTACTCCCGGGCTTTGGTTTGCAGATTCTCCTGAATCACCTCGGTCCCCGTGATGTCGCTGGGCATCAGGTCAGGGGTGAACTGAATGCGCTTGAAGGACAGGTGCAGCGACTGAGCCAGCGAACTGACCAGCAGTGTCTTCGCCAGCCCCGGCACTCCTTCGAGCAACGCATGTCCGCGCCCAAAAATGGCGATCAGGACCTGTTCGATAACTTCGTCCTGCCCGACGATGACCTTGGCCAATTCATCGCGAAGCTGGTTGTATTTTTTCTCGCATTGCTGGACTGCGGCGATGTCGTCAGGGGAGGCGGGAGCGGCTTGGTGTGAATCCGTCGTTGTGACTGTCTGAGGCATGAAGCTTTCTTTCACGGGTGATGTTTCAAATCTTCCCTCTCCCCCCAAGGGGGAGAGGAGTCGGGGGTGAGGGGCGATGGATCACCAACTCTTGGAAGAAGAGAACGCGACAACACACGCCCCTCACCCCCTGGCCCCTTCTCCTCGTTCCGGGGCGAAGGGGAAAGATCAATCGAGGCTTTCAAAATATCTCTGCAAGCGTTGCTCGTATCCGCGCGGCGGTGGGCGTTGCGAGCGGGCGCGGATGGCCTTGCGCAGGTCGGGAGGCAGTTTTGTAAACCACGGTTCCTCGGCAAACGGTTGACCTATCGCGTCGGCATCGCGGTTGCCACCGTCTGCCGTCCGGCTGTCCCGGTTGCGTTGCGATTCGGCGGCGGCCTCGGGCGGACCATTCTTCACGGCCTTGTTTTGTGCGAACTGTCCCCCCTTCGTGCTGCCAGCACCAGTCGCTGTCGCGGATGTTTCTCCTTGATTCGGATTCTCGCCTTCTCCCGCAGCGTTCGCTTGCGAAGGTTGTCCGGGCTTTCCCTGTGCCGTTCCTTTCCCCTGAGCACCGGGTTGACCCGGTTGACCAGCCGCGGCCATCGCAGCCGCGGCGGCCGCTGCCGCATCAGCACCGGCAATCATTTGGGCTGTGAGTTCGGGTGAATTCGGAACGAATCCCGTTCCCAGACTCGCGTCGAACGCGGGGGACGTCGCCTCCCCATCACCACTCGGCGAACCGGCTGCCGCCTGACTCGGACTCGCTGCGGCATTCGCTGCCGCTGGGCTTGATGGTTTCGATCCGGCGCTACCAGGTGCGGGCTTTCCCTGACCGGCGGGAGAACCTTCGGATGGCATGGGTTGCCCAGCGACAGCATCGCCGGCGGGTTGACCTGCCTCGCCGGCTGCCATCGGAGTCGCCTCGCCAAGTAGATTTGCCGCCTGCTGCAACGCCTCGCGCAACGGCGGATTGGCGATTTCCGACTGTTCAGACACTTCGGCCGCGCCCTGACCGGTGGCGCGTTGAGTCTGCGCGAACTGAGCTTGAGCCGCCGCTGGCATCGCGGGTGCTGGAGAATTCTTGCCCGGCTTGCCGTATTTCGGTGACGCGGGCAGGTCGGCTTTCGACGCCGCAGTCAGTTCCTCAACCGCGTGCTGCTGTTCTTCGGCCATCCGGGCGATCGCTTCGGCAATCGCTTGATCTCGCAGGACGCGTTGTTCCCGCGCGGCGAGACTTGCAGCGGCTCGCTCCAACGCACGTTGCGCATCACCGCGCGTTTCGGCCATCTCTTCGCCGGTGGGCTTTGCATTCTTGTCGGCGGCTGGTTTTGACTTGGCGGCCGACTGTAACGCCGCCGTTGCGGGAGCATCAACGGTGGCTGCCTTGCCGGCGAGTTCGTTCGCCTTCGCAGCTTGTTTCGCCTGTTGTTCGGATGCCGATTCAACCAGCTTGTCCATTTCGGCGCCGATCGCTTTCGCCGCTTGAGCCAGTGCCGCCTGAGTGGCTTCTTGAGATGCCTTCGTTTTTTCGCCCTCTCCCTTTGCAGCCTGTTTCTCAGCGTCACTCGATGATTGCTCGGCGCGGGCTAGTGCAGCGTCGGCGTCCGGGACATCCTTGTCGGCAAGTTTCTTCGCCGCTTGAGTCGCCTCGGTCACTTTGCGCTGGTCGGTGGCGTCGGGTTGCGCGGGAGCGTTTTTCGTTGCGGCGGATTCCGGTTTGCCGGGATCGGATTTCGCCGGTGAACTCGCAGGCTTCGAATCGTCGCCGTTCGCTGGCTTGTCTGATTTCGCTGCGACTTTGGGCTCGGCTTGCGGAGCAGTTGGAGTCCCGGCTTTAGCCGGTTCCTTTCCGCCTGAAGGCGGGACTCCAGCGCTGCTGGTCGGTTTTGATCCGGGTTTGCTGGACTGCATCGCGTCGGCCTGCGCAGTCTGCGCCTCGCGAATCTTCGCGGCGGCCTGAGCCAGTCGTTTCATCTTGTCGGTTTGGGCGGCAACGGCCTCATCCGGCAGCGCCTGCATTACATCGTCTCGCACAGCCGCGACCTGTTCCCGCTGCTTCGCACTTTCCTTTGCCAACTCTTTTGCGGTCGAACCGATTTCCTTGCGGATCGCGGCCGCGGCTTGTTGCAACTTCGACGCGGTTTGTTCAGCCTTCTCGGCGGCATTGCTTGAGGCGGCCTTCGACGGTTCGCCCGGTATCTCCGCGGCGACTTCGAGATCTTGCTGCGCGGCCTTGCCGGATTCCATTGCCTGCTGAACCTGTTCGGCCGCCTTGGGCGCTGTCTTTTCAATTCCCTTCGCCACGTTCGTCGCGACTTCGTTGATGGTTTGTTGCTTTGAGGCCAGAGCCTTGGCACTCTCCGGTTTCATTCCGTCGTCCTCGGCCGCTGCCTTCGCGGCGCGAGCCACTTGTCGTTCGGCCGCGGCGGCGCGTTCCAGAACTTCGGCCGCGCGGGCGAGTTCCCCGATCTTGACCGCTTCGGCTTGTCGCTTCGCGTCAGCCAGAGCTGTATTTACTTCGGCCGCGGCCATCTCGACAGCGTCGTCCGCCTTCGCGACTTCGCGCTGCATCGCCTCGGTCGCCGCAGCATCTTGCGGTTGCTTCGCCGCCTCTTGCGCCGCCTTTTCGGCACTGCGAACGGCTTCCGCCGCTGCCGCGAGTTTTTCCTCAACGGATTGCGGCAGATCTTTTTTCTCGGCGAGGTTGGTCAGCGCCTCGGCGACGGTTTGTTCCTGCTTGCGAGTTGGTTCAGCCTCCGGTTTCTTCGCCGAACGACTGGCTTCCGCCTGCTGCTTCTGAATCGCCGCCATCTCATCTTTCGCGGTTTCCAAATCGCGAACCAGCGCCTTCATCTCTTCGGCAGTGCGGTCGTTCTCAGTTGGCGACGGATCGGTCGCGAGTCGTTCGGCCACTTCGGCGAGGCTGGCCAACACCTTGTCCTGGTCCGCCATCGCCTCCGGCAACGTCGATTCGAACAAGTCGGTGCGGGCTTCGGTCGCGGCGACACGAGCCTGTTCGACAAGCTCACGGACATCGGGGTTGTCGGCCAAAGCTTCCGCGAGTTTTCGCAAATCCTGCGCGACATCGTTCTGCTGTGCGACCAGCTTTTCCGGATCGGTCTTGGCTGCCGCCGCTTGTTTCGTCTGGTCGCGAAGCTGCTCCTGCTTTTCGAATACCTCGCGCACGGCCGCCAGCGACGAATCGCGGTCCGCGTCGAGCAACCCGCGCGTGGCTTCGAGTTTGGCGAGCAACTGTTGCAACCCGCGGATCACAGCCTGCTGGCTGGTGGTCGCGTCTGCGTAACTCGTGCTCTCCAGTCGCTTCTCGGCCTGATCGAGTTCCTTGCCGACGCTGGCGGTGTTCAAAAGTTTCAAACCCTCACCCGCCGCCGCTCCAACCGGCCCGTCCCAGCGGCTGACGTCCCCCAGACTGTCGATCAACTGCACGACGAGTTCCTTGACGTCGCGCTGGTCTTCAATCGTTTGCAACGCCGCCGTCTCGCGTCGGGCCTGTGGTTGGTCGGGAAGCCCCTTCGTGACGTCATGAGTTTTCGTTTGTAGTTCGATCACCCGCTTCGTCTGAGCCGCCAGCTCAGCCGTTTTCAGCCGGCGCAGCAACATCTGTCGTTCGTAGGAAAGCCGGACGATGACATCGCGAATGAGCCGCCGGGCGTCCTTGAAGGACTGGTCGCGTGTGGCCTTGTCTCCCTGCTGAGCCTTCGCCAGCAGATCGACCACCTGCGCCATTTCCGCATCGACCAGCTTGCTCAGGTTTTCACGCATGCCCTCGATGTCGCGATACAGCGGCAATTCCTTGAGTCCATTTTCTTCGAGCTGCTGAAGTTGGACCTCAAGCACGCTGGAGACAAGTTCCCTGGCCATCGTCCTCGCCCGCTGCTGAGCCTCCTGCCGGGAACGGAGATTGTCAGCGGGTTCACCATTCGCGGTTGAACCGCCGCCAGCGACGATCAGCATGACTACGAGCGAGCAAACCAATCTCATGACAGGTACGGCAATTCCCATGTCGTTCATTTCGCTTCTCCAATGCCAAGCTGTCGCTGAATGATCGCGTCCAGTTGTCGGGCCGACCGTTCGTCCGCTTCGGTCAGACCGGCCAGCACGCCGCTCTCGTCGGTCACCCGCAGCACGATCGGTTCACTGCGGGCCGATTGTCCTGCATTCCCACCCCGGAAATCAATGGCTTCCAGCGTGATATGCACTTCATCCCCTTTTGTCAGACCCAGCGGACGCAGGTCGAGCGGGTGCCGTCCTCGCAATACGAGTTGTGGTTCAGCCGGCTGTTTGACGACGTCGATCGTGTGTCGCACCGGTTCGGCCATGCCATGATGCACGTCACACAGCAGCCGAATGGCCGCGACGCCGAAGTCGTCGGTCGCCCCAACCGTAATCGACGGCCGAGCCGCCGGCAGCACGCGATCGGTCACAACCGCCCCCGCAATCTTGGGCGGGCGATCCTCCTGAATCCGCACCACGGCCACGAGCGGCCGTTCCAATTGCAGTCCATCGTCGTCGGTCACCTGAACTTCGAACGCCAGCAGGGATGTCACGCGAGCGAATGGCGTCTGTTGGTCCGCGTCGTTAGCAGCCCGGCTGCTTGAAGCAGCCGGGCTGCTGGGGTCGAGTGTCCACACTTTGCGATCATTGCCAGTCGAGACGAGCGAGATCGTCGGCCCATGCTGCACGGCGATGGTGGCCTCGCGCAGCGACTTGTTGACGCACGTCAAACGCACATCCAGCCGCGAGCCTTCGAGCACGCTGAGTTGCCGCGAACTGGATTGCGGTTTGATCTGGCCGGCCGCGCCGACCGCGTAGTCGGGAGGCGTGGGAATCAGTTCGAGATTGACGACCGGCAGCGGGACGAGATCGATCCGCGCCGGGTCCGTCCAGGCATCGCCGATGAAGATCTGATACGAAACCGCGTCAGTCAGTCGTGACAATTCACCATTGAAAATGCCGTCGGGTTCGACGGCCGGCTTCAAATCAAAAGTCGTCGCCAGTCCGCTCAACGAATTGGTCAGCTTCACCAACCCGCCCGTCGGCAACTGGCCCGCACAGGCAACTTCAACTCGTAGCGAGCGGCCGTAGGGGACTCGAACGATCGGCGGCACATTCCCATCGCTCCCGACGAGTGAAGCGGGGAAGACGGTTTGGCCGTTGATCACAATACGATCTACGCGAGTTTGCGTCGGGTAGTGCGCACCGCCGAGCAACAAGCGATTCCAGAACACGGCCGCGTGGGAGGGATACAGAACGAACGCCAGTCCCGCCACGGCCAGAGTGAGGCCGAGTGCGGAGAGACGACTTCGCAGCGGAGCGAACGAGATGCCCGTGAACACGTCCAGTTCGTGGCTGAATTCGGCGACATAGTCCACAACCGCAGTTTGCAGTTGCGGCGAACCCCATCGCACAGCGTCCGACGTTTCAAACTGCAGCGCGGCGACGAGATCGTTGTCGAGCTTCTGCTGACGTTCGACCAGCAGCGCCATGTCGATCAACGACTCGCGCGACATCAACCACGGTTTGGTGAGTCGCACAAAGGCAAACGCCACCGTTCCCACAGCGGTGGCGATCAGCACCAGGCGCGGCAGGCGATTCATTTCGAGCAGCCAATCGGCAACGAACAGGATCGCCAGCGACCACAACACCGCCACCGCGAGGCCGGCGAGGCCGATCGACACCCTCGCGGCCCAGCGCTTGCGGCGCAGGTCGTTCAGACGGGTGCGGAGTGGTTGAAGGCGAGTTGACATTTTCATTTCGTTTCTCCCCCTCGCCCCCGGAGGGGGAGAGGGGGCCGGGGGGTGAGGGGCGAGTGATTCCCAGGCTGACAATCCAGCGAGGCTTCGCCTCAGACCATTTTCAAACCAAACTTTGGAACACTAATCTGCACTGATCAACGCTAATGGCACACGGACTGTGGTTTGATTAGCGAAGGTCAGTGTCGATTAGTGTTCCGAAAAACTGACTTATCTCCAACAAGTTCTCACAACCACTTTCCGAATTGAAGGAATCCAGAGTCACTTGCCCCTCACCCCCAGCCCCTCTCCCCTTTCAGGTGCGAGGCGAGTTTGCGTTATCTCAAATTCAAAAGCTTTCGCACCAACCATTCCACGAGCATCAGACCGACCACGACCGCAAAGCACAGCCATGTGTGCCACAGCGGGCGGACGATCACGGACTGTTCGGCCTTTCGCTGCGGCTGGAAATCATCCACGAACCGGTGGAAGGCTTCCAGATCGTACGACTGCCCGCCGGTCGCCAGGGCGATTTCTCGTTGGAGCGCAACGTTACGGACGGCCGTGCGCCGTTCGAGTGACACATTCGTCACCTGAAAATGGACGTCGGACCGTTCGTTCGTGATCGGGTCGGTGACGGACAACCGATGCTCGCCCGACCGCAGCGCGGGGAATTTGGCCTCGAATACACCGTCTCGAATTTGTGGGATGCTCAACGTTTGCACGCGTTCGCTGTCGTCTCCAGCCTGACCGGGGAGGTACAACTCGGACACCAGATGCTTCTGCGGCAAGTCGTCCGGCGAGAGGGGTTCGAAGTTGGCGTTGTACGCTTCTACGGTGACTTGAACCGAGTCGTCGAGTTGATACTGCTGGCGATCGGTGCGCACGACGAATCGCTTTTGACTGCCGAGCGCGTGGCTCAGGCCGAGGCGATGGATCATCTGGCCCCAGAACTGGCGGTAATACAGTTCGCCGTACCGACGACGCAGTCGCCACGTTTCGTCAAACCCGACGTACACGACTTCGCCGCGCCCGTACCGGCGGATGGCGATGATCGGCTGCGACGCCTTGCCGTCCACCGTTTTGTCAGTCGGATGAACGGCCAGCGCGGTCGCCAGCGGATGCAATCGTGAGACTGGTTGATACCACGGCAGCTTGCCGACGTTGTTCCACGCGCGCAGGTTTTCAGCATCCGCGTGCCGTTCGGTCCCCGAACCGAGTTGCATGAAATCGACGGAGTCCGCTTCGGGCGTGAGCCGCAACGTGAAATCCTTGTCGTCGCGCAGGCGAGCCGTCGGATCGACGACCACGGGAAGCAGGTCGGCCAGCGAAGTGCGGGCGAGTTGGCTCGGGCCGAATCGCGGCCCCGCGATCACGACGAGTCCTCCGCCAAACTTGCTCACAAATTCCTTCGTCAGTTCACAGAACCGATTGCTGAGGGTTTCTGCCGGCATGTCACCAAGAAAGATGACATCGTTGGCAAAGAACTCGCTACGCTTCGGCGTGAGTGTCGAGAGGAACAAGTCGCTCGCTTCCTTCACTTTCGGATCGGCCGAACGGAGAAACGTGCGGAAGCCGCGCTGACCGACCAGCTTGTCGCGGTGGAACACTTCCTTGATGAATCGCCACTCCCACGTCGGTTCGTACTCGACAAACATCAGCCGCAAAAAGTCGTCGCGCACGGTGACTTCGCGCTCGGCCACGTTGTTCTGTTCGACGAGTTCCCCTTCCGCCGGTTCGACCGAAGCCGACAGCACGAACCGCCCGGCGAGGCTTGGCGTGAACGGGAATTCGACCGCGTGCTCCGACTGAGTCAGCCGCACGGTCCGCTCGCCGATCACGAGTGTTTCGTCGGCCGCTTCGCCCATTCCGTCACCGGACAGTCGCCGGGCGATCAGTCGCACGTTTGCCGATCGATCCGCCAGCCCGTTCTGTCGCAGCGTGATCGTGATGTTCGTCCGTTCGGCTCGTTTGAGCAGCAGTGGCGTATGCAGATCGACGGCCACGTCGACGGCCGCTTCGGCTCCGACACCGAGCGTGAACACCGGTGCCGCGAGTTTTCTTGCCGCTTCGATGGCGGACGGTCCCGAGTTTTGATCGAAGTCACTGACGACGACGACTCCGGCCAGGTTTCCGGTCGCGTGCCGCAGGGCGAGATCTTCGAACGCGGCTCCGAGCGCGGTGACTTGTCCGGTCGTGGTGAACTGCGACACGAGACGGCTCGCGTCGGCGGATTTTGGATCACCGCCGTCCGCGTCCCAATCGAGAGCGCGGACACCATCGGGGCGGTCAACGACGAAGGCTCGCAGCCGATACTTTTCGGCAAGGCGCTGGACGAGGCCGTCGTTTCGCTGACCGAACAGCGAGCGGACGTACTCCATGCGGGAGGGGGCGGCGGGATTGTCGATTTCCGATTTTTGATTTTCGATTGGGCTGCGAGTGGTGGTGGCGGATTGATTCAGGCCGACAGCTTTGGCGAGTTTGGCTTGATCGCCGGGGCTGTATTGATCGGCCAGCGACATGCTTTCGGTGCCGTCGACGAGGAACCAGAGTTGTGGTTTCGGCGTGCTGATCAGGCGGATTAGCAGGACCGGTTCAGCCAGCGTGACGAAAAGGAGACACAGCGTGATGGCTCGCAACGTCGTCAGGACCACGCGGGCGGCGCGGTGACCGGCTTTGAGACTGCGGCGGTACAGTACGGTCGTGCCGACGATCAGCACGACGCAACCGAAGACGACCCACGCCGGTTCCTGATTGGCCCACGACGCCGCGAACGACACGTGGACGTTTTCCACGGTCGTCACGTCGTCCAGGTTGAGGAGTTGAGGGAGGAAGTTCATCAGCGCGGGAATCTACGAGGCGGTCACGGATGAGAAGTTCTGGCGAGCGGGGCGGCGTCAGCCCCCCGGTGGTTCTGGAACCAAGACCGCTATCCGATTCAAGCAGACCGGGGGGCTGACGCCCACCCGCTCGCCTCGGTCATCTCAGCGGAGACGGA
>JACRIH010000483.1 GCA_016235885.1 Planctomycetales bacterium
CCCCTCGCCCCCGCAGGGGGAGAGGGGCCGGGGGTGAGGGGCGCTGTTGTGGCCGGGTCTCCTGACCCGGCCACCTGTATCGACCGAAGGTCTCCCTCGGACCGACAATGAGACCTTCGGTCACAGCGCGTGGCACGGTCAGGAGACCATGCCACAACGGGGCGAGGGGCGCTGTTGTGGCCGGGTCTCCCGACCCGGCCACTGGCTCGGACCGCAGGTCTCCAACCGACGTGTGATGAGACCTTCGGTCGCGTCGAGTGGCACGGTCAGGAGACCGTGCCACAACGGGGTTGCAAATGCCGGCAACAAAGAATTGTCCGCTGGTCTTGAAAACCGACGACTTTCGTGGAACCATGCTGACCAATGAAGTCCGGAGACACTGACCAACGTGGTCAGCGTCTGCACGGATCGACTAATCGGATCAGTTGGTCAGTGTCATCAATGGTTATCCAGCTCGATTCGCGCGCGGTGCGTTCTGTCCCCCACTTATTCCCTCACGAAGGAATTCCCAATGAACCCGCATCAGAGACCGCATAGACCAGCGTTGCTTCTCCGTGTTCTCTCAGGTGTGACAATCGGCATCCTTCTCTCACGTCCTGCAATGGCTCAGATCGAGGCAGGCGAGACCTCTCCCGACCGTCTTCACTTGGGAACCGTGCGCGTTGGTGCCACGGTTGAAGCGAGCGTGCGAGTTTTCGCGGACGGTGACGATCTCTCCAACATCCAGTTCAAAGTCGATTCGCCGTCTTTTGTGCGCGTCAAACAAGCTCGTCTCGGCACTCAGACCTATGGTTCTAAGGGCACATTTATTGTGTGCGATATTTTCATCTCTGTGAACACAGCGCTGGCTGGAAACAACAGTGCGCCCATTGGTGTTCAAATTGGCGAGCAGCAATTCGAGATTCCGGTGACCGTGACCGTCGCGGCCAAGGAGGCAGACGGAACTCGTCTACTGGTGGCGGGAACGCCGTTTCACCGGGCTTCTACGGAAGACGCGACGATATTCAACGCGTGGTTGGAACTTGTAACTTCGGCAAAACTTGACTGCCACTACCTAGACGTCGAACCTTTCCAACCTGTGTTGCGTGAACTTGATCTTTCGGCGTTTGACGTGGTGCTCTTGGGTGGGGGTGGACTAATCAATGTTCTGCAGACGGATGTCGCCAAACTGAATAAGTTCCTCAGTGATGGTGGACGGGTCGTCGTGTTCGCAAACCACTTCATGAAAGGGAGCGTTGCAAAGGCCAACGAACTCCTCGTTCCCCACGGCCTGCGGATGACAGATACCGAGCCACAGGGCACGGGCGGATACCACCTCGCTGAGATCGGACCCGTCGGAATCGCGGACACTTCCTTGACGAAAGACGTGCGCATGTTGAAGTTTCATCGCCCCTCCCCCGTGGCTGTCACGGATAAAGTGACAGAGACAATCCTCGTCTCGGCCCCCCCCTATCCTGGCGAAGGATTCGTCGCGGTTGCTGACGCTGGTAAGGGGGAGATTGTCGCTGTCGGAATATCCCTTTGGTGGAACTGGATTGCCAGTAAAGAGGAGAAGGGCGCGGACAACGCCGTGTTCTTGAAGAACTTGCTGACAAAGCCGCGCAAGAAAGACTGAGGTTGCGGGGGTGGCACGTCCAGAGCAGAGCGATGGGCGTGGGCAGCGCAGACTCGACCGCGCCCTTCCCGTTGGTCATGGCGTGCCATCCGACGACTGAGCGACTGTCACTTCACCAGCAGCGCATCACACCAGTCGGCGTAGTCCAACACGTCACCGAACTCGCCGAAATCCACGACGAGCGTCAACGTCTCTGCCTGAGTGACGTCGATCTGGCCGACTGGCAGTGCTGGACTTGAGCCGCCGAGTGGCTCGCTGTCGAACACGCGGCGACCGTCCACGAGCACGTGAAACGTCACGCATCCCGCGCCGTTCGCCGCGTCATCGATTCCCGCCGTGGCTTGGAACCGGCGGTACTGGCCGTCCAGTCGGTAAGTCAGCTCGGACTTGCTGTGGACTCCGATCCCTTTCGCGAACGGTTCGCCGCGCAGCTTGAGCGGTCCGCCGAGGACGTTCAGGTCGCGTTGCCACGGCCAACGCAGTTCGAGCCACGGGGTGAATTCAAACCGAGTCGGTTCGAGTTCCGACAGGTACACCACCTTGCCGCCGAGGAACCGCAGCGACTGCACCGCCGCCTGCGGCAGATCGAATTCTGGACCTGCGGCCAACCGGACTCGGAACATCCCCGACTGTTCGAGTTCCACTCGCGTTGCGGTCAGCCGGCTGCCATCGACGAGCGACATCACGATCCGCTCTCCCGTGGCATCCGGCTTGGCGAGCAGTTCCGGATTGAAACTCACGCCCCGAATCGCGGACAACTCGACCCGCAGTTCGTTGCCGGTGGCCGCTTCGAGTGCGAGTCCCTTTCCGTCGAGAGACTTGACCTGCCCCGTGAGGCTGTCGCCGTTGGTCAGCAACACGACATCCTGCCTCTCGCCCGCCGGCCGCGATCGCAACCGATTCAGCAACCGCAGCCGCAGTAATTCCTCCCGCGCTGGAACGAGCACGAAACCCCGCACCCAGTCGAGCGGCAATTTCACCGGCGCGAGGTCCGGCCAGCGCGACCACTTCACCACCAGATCGGTCTCGCCGACGAGAATCGCTTGCGCGGACAACTCGTCCCCATTCGCCAGCAACACCACCGGCGAATCGGCTCTGTCCGCGACCCGTCTCCCCGGCCAATGCAGGTTGATGACGTTGTCAGTGGACACCTCGTCGCGCCGAGTTCCCTCACACACGATCCGACCCGCCTGCAATTCACGCAACATTCCGCGCAGCGGCGAACCGTCGATTCGAGTGATCACGATTTGGTCGGGTCCAACGTCGCGATCATCGTCGGCACGGACCAATCCGACACCGGAAAGGACGAACATCACGAGCACAGCGAAATTGACCGACCTCCCCTCTCCCCTTTGGGGAGAGGGGTTGGGGGTGAGGGGCGGTCCGCACGTTTCGTTGCGAGACCTGTAGCCCAGGCCCTTGTGGCCTACACGATTCGCACCAACTCTTTGATCAACCGAGCCACAAGGGCTCGGGCTACAGCGAGTAGACGCACCACCG
Organism: Planctomycetales bacterium; assembly: GCA_016235885.1. GTDB lineage: Bacteria > Planctomycetota > Planctomycetia > Planctomycetales > Planctomycetaceae > JACRIH01. Next base: position 3,116 of record JACRIH010000483.1, read on the forward strand.
CCCCTCTCCCCAAAAGGGAGAGGGAGGTGTCGATTGGTAGCAAATCTAACGTGGCACATGACCGACGCATCCTGAACCGAACGGAACCGGCTCGCAGCATATCCAGCATTCGCGCGTTCTCGCAACATGCTGGTGACGACTCAGGCACGCCACTAGAATGCGACCCCGCTCGGAAGGGAGCACGCATGGTTTATCTCAATCGCATCTACACCAAGACCGGAGACGACGGCACGACTGGTCTCGGCGATGGCTCGCGCGTGGCGAAAACGCATGCGCGGATCATGGCTTACGGGGGTGTGGACGAATTGAATTCGGTGATCGGCCTCGCCCGTTTGCAACCGCTGGGCGACACGATCGACGACTGGTTGCGGCGCATTCAGAACGACTTGTTCGACGTTGGCGCCGACCTCTGCGTGCCGGAGTCCGATCCACCGCCGGATCAACCGCCGCTTCGCGTGACCGAATCGCAGGTGGAACAACTCGAACGCTGGATCGATTCGGCGAACGAAGCGCTCCAGCCGCTGAAGAGTTTCATCCTCCCCGGCGGCTCGCCGGCCGCGACGCATCTGCATCACGCCCGCACCGTCTGCCGACGCGTCGAAATCGCCGTCCTGCATCTCGCCGAGTTCGAGATCATCAACGCACAGACGTACATCTACCTCAATCGTCTGTCCGACCTGCTGTTCGTCCTCGCCCGAGTCTGCAACTCGAACGGCCAGACCGACGTGCTGTGGGTGCCGGGACAAAACCGGTAGCGCAGGTACGTAGCCGTCACCGCTCCGCGTGACGAGCCGAGGAGTCCCAGTGTCCGCGAGACTGATCGAAATGAAGTTTGTTCAAACTTCGGCTCGTCACGCGGAGCGATGACGGCTACGAAAAATCGCGGCTGCGACACCTGTTGCACTACGTTTCCCGTTCGTGCAAGCGCCGCGCGACAGTTTTCGTTCTCCGACGCATCGGTTGTGGTTGTTCTTTGGTCCGTGCGGGATTCTCCGCCTGCCCTCGCATCGGTTCACGTTCAGGTTTCCGAAACCGGCAAAAATTGCCAATTCGCGGTGATGGGATGGCGATATTAGGTGGTGTGATTGCCCCACGAAAGATTTGCCGGTTGTCTCGACTGGCGAATCCGCGAAGCGGCTCAGGCCCTCGCGACTTTTCATAACCCCGCCTCAGAGAACGGAGATCGAACCTTGAACACGCACGGAGAAACCCGATCGGAGGTCAAGCACATCCGCTACGACAAGAGCGATGGAAATGACTCTTCCAATTCCTACGGTCCGTTTGACAAGCAAACCCTGACGTGGGGACTGTTCCTCGTCGGCTTGCTGATGGGCTTCGTCAGCGTCTACCTGATGGTCGCCCAACCGATGACTCAACAAATGGAAGGCATGCGACACGAACTGGTCGCCATGCAGGCCGACCTCGACCAGTTGGTTGGCGTTCGCGATCAGGTTTGGGAGACGAACAATCTGCTCTCCGGCTTGAAGGCTCAGCAACGGCAGTTGTCCGACGTGCGGGGATCGCTGCAAGAAATCGTGCAACTACGGCGCGAACTGCAAGCCGAGGCGGAAAACACCGTCGCCAGCACGGCCGCTCTGGCGCAACTCGCGAAGCTGCAAAGTGACGTCCTGGATCAGCGCGAGATGACCGAACCGGCGTCCGAAGCGCTGGGCAAGTTGGCTCAGATTCAGAGTCGGCTCGTTCAGGAACATGGCACGTCGCCGAAGGCTGACGAGACACTGGCCGACCTCAAGGCGACCAAGGCCGGGCTGGAGGAATTGATTGGCGTGAAGAATCAGATCCTCGCTGAATCCGCGGACATCGCGTCGGCTCAAGCGGCGACGAAGGAACTCGTCAGCCTGAAGAACGACATCAACGCGAATTCGTCGAACGTCGAGACAGCTCAGGTGGCCGCAAAGGAACTCGCCGCGCTCAAGGATCAGATCAACTCGAACAGTGCCGACACCGCCGTGGCGAGCGACAAGGTGACTCAATTGCACCAGCTTCAAGACGGTCTGATCAAGCACGAAGGAGACATTGCTGCCGCGATGGCGAGTCTGGAAGGATTGGCCGAGATCAAGAGTCGGCTGATCGGTCAGACGAACAGCGTGGTCGATGCCGTGCAGACTCTCGAAATTCTGGCGGATTTCCAGGATGAACTTTCCGACCGCGTTCGTTCGCTGGACGGAATGCGACAGGGGCTGACGGAAATTGTGCTGATGGAAACGACCATCGGCCGGATCGTCCGCACGCTGGAACCGCTCACGCAACTGAGCAACGTGCGCCGGTTGAGCGATGGCGAACTGCGTGATGCCGCCCGCGTGATCCTCGAAAAACGCACATCGCGGCTCAGCCAGAAACCGACCGACACCCGTGGTGCGGCCACGAATCCGCTCGGCGAACGCGACCCGTTCGAAAACACCGAAACGATCACCAGCAAGCCCAAAGATGACACGACCACCGGTTCCGTCCCGCTGCCGGTAACCAACGAATAGTGAAGCGACTCTCCCTTGGATGTCGGGCGGAGTGACGACTGCCCGACATGCGATACCCGGTCCCTGCGGGGGGACCGGGTTTTTTCGTTTGACGCAGCCATCACCGCGGGTCCAGTTCAGACAACGGCAAGACTTCCCGTGGCACTTTCAGTGTGATTGGATATAGTCTCCGCAGTCCCGAAGGGAATAATTGGTCTCGCGAACTGGCAGTGGAAGCTGCGAAAGGATGATTTAGCATGCGACGTCGACTGGCGTTTTCAGGCGTGATGGGGATGAGTTTCGTGTACGCTTGGTCCGTGCTCGCGCTACCGGGTTGTCAGCAGGCCAGTCCGCCAACTCCAACGGCGAAGACCGGCGGCAAAGCGCATGCGGATCATGATGAGCATGGCCACGACGAGAAGGGTCACGATCACGCCAAAGAGGGCGGACACGGGCACCATCACGCCGAACACGGGCCTCACAAGGGGACGCTCGTCGTTTTGAGCGGACACAAGAATCATCTGGAACTGGTCCTCGACGGCGCGACCGGCAAGCTGACCGGCTACGTTCTCGACGATGATGCACACGACGCGGTGGCGATCAAGCAGACGGAATTGGAATTGGGCATTTCCCTGCCGAACCCCGAGGCGAAGAAGGACGACCTGCCCGAGTTGATCGAGTTGAAGTTGGTGGCCGTCAAGCCGACCGATGACGGCGAAGCATCCGAATTCTCCGGGGAGTCGGACAAACTGAAAGGTGTCAAAGTTTTTGAAGCCGTTCTGCTGTCGATCAAGATCGGCGAGAAAGAAGAGAAGGAAGTGAAGTTCAACTTCCCGAAGGGGAACGAGGACCACCACCACTGATTCGTAGGTCGGGCTTTCCAGCCCGACGCTCGCGTCCAGTTTCTGAAGTTGTACGGGTCAGGCTGGAAAGCCTGACCTACGGGCGAGTCACCACCAGATTGTCGCGGTGGATGACTTCGCCGTACGGCACGTTGCCAAGGATGGCAGCGATGGCGTCCGTCCGCTTGCCGGCGATGCGGCGGGCGTCGAGCGAGTTGTAGTTCGTCAGCCCGCGGGCGAATTCGGTTCCGGTGCGATCGACCACCGACACGATTTCGCCCTTCACGAACTCCCCTTCAACGGCGGTGATCCCGATCGCCAGCAGCGACTTGCCAGACTGAATGAGCGCTTGGCGGGCGCCGTCATCCAAAACAAAGCGGCCGCGCGGCGGGATCGAATAGCCGATCCAGCGTTTCCACGCGGGCATGGATTCACCCTCGCCGAGAAACAGCGTGCCGATTTCTTCGCCAGCGAGAATGCGTACGATCACTCGCGAATCCCTGCCGTTGGCGATGATCACGTTTTCGCCCACCGCCGTCACCGTACGTGCTGCGTCCAGCTTGCTCTGCATTCCACCTGTCCCGCGCTTGCTGCGGTCAGACGAGGCGAGGGCGAGCAGTCGGTCGTCCCAGCGTTCAACCAACGGGATCAAGCGGCTCTGCGCGTCGTCGGGTGGTCCGTCAAGCAACCCGTCGATGACCGACAGAATGATGAGTAGCGGCGCGTCAAACAGATTGGCGACCAACGCCGACAGCCGGTCGTTGTCGCCGAACCGGATTTCGTCGATGCTGACGGTGTCGTTTTCGTTGACGATCGGGATGACGTGGTATTCGAACAGCGTGTGCAGCGTGTTGCGCACGTTGAGGTATCGCGGTCGCCGTTTGAAATCGTTTGCGGTCAGCAGCACCTGCGCCGCGTGGTAGCCGTGACGTCGGAAGCAGTCGTCGTACCGGCGGATCAAATGCGCCTGGCCGACCGCTGCCGCCGCTTGCAGGTGTGGAAGGTCGGTCGGTCGCTCTTTCAGCCCAAGCAGCCCGATTCCCGAACCGACGGCTCCGCTGGAAACGAGCACGACCTGCCGCCCCGACTGGCGCACGAGGTGAATCTGTTCGGCCAGCGCGGTCAGTCGGTCTTCGTCGAGCGAGTCGTCATCGCGCGACAACATGCTCGTACCGACTTTGATCACGATCGTCCGGGCGGCATCCACCACCCGCCGCCGCGCGTCTCGTCCCGAAACCGCCATGCTGACTTTCTCCACGCCTTACAGAATCCCAATTTGGCGGCGAGTATAGTCGCTGTCCAACCACCTTCCAATTGGGCTGTGCGGGCGACCAGCTTTGATCGACAAGACATGTCCGACAGAAGTCGGTGAGCCGGATGTCGTCGGCCTCCGGACGCGAGTGAGTTGCGGAAGAGACTGATTTCCCTCTTTGTCGGACACGTCAACGACAAAAGCCCGGCATCCACAGGGAAGCCGGGCTTCTGCTCCGCAAAACTTTGAAAAGTCACCGTGGGCTGACGGCCAGTTCGGGCGATTCCGTGACTTCGTCGATGAAGTCGAGTTGCTCGTCCGTGCAGCGCTCGGCCTCCGATTCGGTCGTCGTCGGCAACGGCGCACCAGGTCGATGGCGGACCAAAGTGATTTGATTGCCGGCTTCGTTGTGCCGGGCTTCGTCGTAGAAGGATTGGATCAGCAGCAAGCCCCGCCCGCCGATTCGCTCCAGGTTGGCTTCGTCCGTCGGGTCAAGAGTCTGCTTGGGCTTGAAGCCCGGCCCCTGATCGCGAATGACGTACCGAATCTCGGACGGCGTTTCCTTGACCGTGACGAAGACACGCCGACTGGCATACGGTTCCGTGCGGCGTCGTTCTTGCGACAGGTTGTAGTAGATCGATTCGTCATCTTGCCGGAGGTCGGAGTTGAGTTCGAGATTGCCGTGCTGAATGGCATTCATCAGGGCTTCGTGGAGACCGACACCCAACCGGACTCGTTCCGATCCGTCACCAAATCCGCTGCGGATCAACTGTTCCTGAAGCAGGCCCACCAGCGGCGGAACCAGCGACGTGTCGTTGTTCAAGACGTAATTCGACACTTGGAAAGTCAGGCAGGAAATCACGCGCTGACGGTTGCGGTTCGCGTGGGCCAGTTCGAGGACGTTGAGAACAACCGGTCCCAATTGCTGAACGATGTCCCGTTTGGGGACGTAGCTGGCCGCCCCTTTTTGCAGTGCCTGAACGGCCGCGTCTTCCGATCCGTACGCCGTCACAACAATGACCGGGATCGTGGGATGCGTGCTCCGCAATTGTTCCACGAGTTCCAAGCCGCTCATGCCCGACATCATGACATCGGTCACGACGATGTCAGGTGGTGCTTGAGCGATGGCCTCCAGTGCCTCTTCCGCCGACTTGGCAAAACGCACTTCGGCATCGGGAACCTTGCTTTGCAGCACGGCTCCGGCCAGGCGACGCGAATCCACACAATCGTCCACAACCAAAATCTGGTGCATGACTCGACCCTGCGATTAGGAAATGATTCAACCGAGGATGCCATTCGTCCACATCGAAGGACAGCGCCTCTGAGGATTTCTAGGTCGCGTTTGCGGCACCGTCAAACTGCGTGCCAGACCACCACGGAATTCCGGAACCTGATGGTTCAGACGGGACGGTCATAACGCTCGTGCGGAGAGGCCGTAGTCGGAACCCCTTGGTCCGGACGAGGCGAAGTACACGAACGAGGGCGTCAAATCATGGTGTGTAAGACACCGCGTCCGGACCAAAGGGCCCGGACTACCGCCCCACTTTTGTCGGGCTTCATTCCCACGGCACGTATTCCGACACGCCGTCGCGCGTCACCAGCAGCAGACGGTCGCTCAGTGGGTGATCCATCTGCTTGAAGTCCTCGCCCACCTTCTGCCGCACGTGATCGACTGTCGCCTGGTTGCTCGTGCTGACCGCCACAAAGAAATCGCGGCTGGGCGTGCCGACCGCGAATTCCTGGCCGAAAATCTCTTCCAGCTTGTCGTGAAACGTCTGGCTGAGCAGTCGGGCCGAGTTGTACGCATCGGGCCGCGTGGGGAGCAGCAGACGCGGGCCTTCGTCGCTGCCGGCCACGGTGAATTCCATCGGTCGCTCGTCGAAATACCGATCGAGATTCGCCAGAGCCAACGCGTGCAGTTCGTCGGCGGTCATCCCCCACGTGTCCAGCAGATCGTCGCGAATGTACCAATACGCCTGCGATTCATCGACCACGTACAGCACCGCCAGACCCGCCACCCACTCCCGGCCCACGAACTTCGCGAACCGTTCGTGCCACACGTGCTCGGGGTACAGCATCGGCAGGATGCGGTCGCGCACGTCGTCCAACAGCGGTTCGGTCTGGCTCTTGCCCCACCCCTGAACTTGAACCACCGTCGTGAGGGCCGGCAGGACGATCTGTTCCAACCGCAGCGGTGCCGCGACGTACGAGCGGTAGAAGTTGAACAGATTGATCTGCGACGGACCGAGCTTCAATTGGAAATCGGGGAGCAGGGAACTGTCGAGCAACGGGAAATGCCGCTGTGTCAGTTCGAGCACGCGCTGCGCGAATTTTTCAGTGGGCAATGCGGGGACGTCAGCGAACTGGAGCGTGTTCAGAATCATCGTGGCGACGGTTTCCGATTCGGGGTCGTGGACCTCCGTTTGCAGAAACACCGCCAGCAGGATCACGTTGTCGTGCCGCACGCACCATGCCCGCCACTTTCGCCATTTCCGCCGTCGCAGAATCCGCCGCCACCACGGAGACCGGATGCCGAAAATCGTCTCCCCTTCAAACGCCACCGATGGCTGGTCCATGTCGAGCGGTTTGACTTCGCGCACGTTGCGGCGCTGCGGAAACATTTGATCGAGTTTGATGTGGTCGCGCGGATGCGGCAGCGAATCCTGGTCGAGCCACACCGCGCTCAGCGTCAACAGCCCGCCACCGTCCGGAGCGACAAAGCTGGGGATCTCTCGCAGATGCTCCACCGACCACGTGGGCGGATGCCACAGCGAGTACCACAGCGCGGGGTTCGCGTACGAATGCCAGTGGTCCGGAGGGGTGAAAGACATGATGTCGATCGCGTGGTCAGAATTTCTTATCGTTTAACTCGGAGCCAGATTGATGTTGCCGCCGACTTCGCGGATTGTCGTGAGCGGCAAGGCGCTAGCCGCCGGTATTGCCGGCAGACCGGCGGCTAGCGCCTTGCCGCTCACAATGCCGTTCGCGCAAAAATCACTCTGAGTCCTAATAAACGATGCCACGGCCCGCACTACGACTTCTTTGAGACTTCAATAAACAGGATTCGCAAGTGATGCAGCGTCTCATCGAGAAACGCCTGCTCTTCGCGATCCAGGTTGTTCTTGGTTTTGGTTTCGATCACGGTCAGCAAATCGATGAAGTGCCGAGCCAGCACCGGTTGCACTTCTTTCTTGCCACTGCCCGGATGCGGGATGAACCCCAGAGCCACCAACGACTGCGTGGACAGCATCTGGACGAGCACTCCGAAATCCGCCGGAGGCACAAACTGTGCTCCCGACGCCGTCCCATCATCCGGGGCCGCCGAAGCATTGTCACGATCAGTTTCATCAGTCATGGCGATGTTGGGTGGACGGTGGACAGTTGACGGTGGACAGTGGACGGTGGCCAGTGATCGGAAGCCAGTGGTGGAGACCTGGTAGGAATTATACCGTCCACCGTCCACCGTCCACCGCGTCACGTATCGCAACTTTTCTCGTATGCTTTATACTCACCCCCGACCCGAAATTGAAACCGTCGACCTGTCGCGGGAAGTTCCGAGTTCATGTCGCTCATCCATCCGCTGTTGCTGTTCGGTCTGGCGTTGACCTCGATCCCGGTCATTCTGCACTTCCTGCTGCGATCCAAACCGAAGCAGCTTCTGTTTCCCGCGCTGCGGTTGATCCAGAATCGCCGCCGGTTGAATACGCAGCGCATGCGGCTGCGGCATCTGTTTCTGCTGCTGTTGCGGATGGCGATTGTCGCCGCCATCGTGTTTGCGGTCACCCGGCCGCGGGTTCCGGCCGCGGACTATTCGCTGTCGTTTGGCGAAACGTTTCTGCTGGCGATCCTGATTGCGGCGGGAGTCGGCACGTATTTCGGTCTGCTGCGGCGCTGGCAAAAGTCCAGGCTGCCGCAGCATGTGCTGGCGCATCGCCGATCATTCCTGCGCGGCGGAATCGGACTGGTGACATTTCTCCTCGCGCTGCTGCTCGTCGCGTGGCCGTACCAGCGGCGGATTGCCGCGAGCATTTCCGGCCCGATGCCGACCGTGACCGAGAACGTCCCGGTGGCCGGCGTGTTCGTGTTCGACACCAGCCTGAGCATGGAATACCGGCAGGAAAGCCGCTCGCGGCTCGACGTCGCCCGGCAGATCGCCACGCAGCACGTGAGCCGCCTTCCGTCCGGCAGCCGGTTGGCCATCGCGGACTCGGCGACCGACAACCCGCTCCAATTCCAAATCGACTTGAACGCCGCGCAGTCGCGCATCGACACGCTGGCCGTGCGCCCGACCAGCGTGTCGCTCAACGACCGCCTGTTCACCGCTCTCGAACTGCAGCGCGAGGATCAGCAACAGGCGGTGATCGCGGCAGGAGCGGACACGTCGCTCTCCGACAGCTACGTCCGCGAAATCTACATCTTCACCGACCTGACGCAATCGGCGTGGCGGCGCGAAGAATCGACTCGGCTCCAAACCGTCCTGAGCGAACTGCCGCAGGTTGCGGTCTACCTCATCGACGTCGGCGTGGACGAACCGAAAAACGTGGGCCTCACGCAACTCAAGCTGTCGGATCAAACTCTGTCAGCCGGCAGCGATTTGGTTGTGCATGCCACGCTGACATCCACGGGTATCGCGGGTGAGGAGCGCGTGGTGGAACTGTACCTCGACAACGAGGCCGGAAGACTCGTGAAGCAAGGGGCGGCGATCGCGAAGGTCGAACCAGGCATCGGCGTCGTCGCGACGTTTCCGCCGGTGAAGACTCTCGGCGGCTCGATCCGGCAGGGGGAGGTCCGCATTCTCGCCAGCGATCCGCTCGCCAGTGACGACGTGCGATACTTCACCGTCGAAGTGCGCCCGCCGCAAGAAATCCTCATCGTGACCGATCAGCGCGATCAGTCCCAATTCTGGGTCGAAGCGATCGCTCCGTCCGAGTTGGTGAAGGAGGGCAAGGCGAAATACCGCTGCACGCCCGTCGCTCCGAACAAACTGCTGGCGGAAAAGCTCGAACGCTACGCGGCCGTGTGTCTGCTGAACGTCGCCAACCCTAGCCGAGACGGATGGGACGCACTGGCGAAGTACGCGGAGCAGGGTGGCGGCGTGGCCATCGTGCTCGGCGACCGCGTGGATCAGGTCGCCTACGGTTCGGCCGCGGCGAGGGCGTTGCTTCCCGGCGAACTGCTGGCCAAGTTGAAATTCAACCCGCCGGAATTCCTCGAACTGAAGAACCTCACTCATCCGCTGCTCCGCTATTTCGCCGACTGGCCGGAAGGGGCGACCGATCTGTCGAGCGCGGAAATCCAACGGTACTGGCGCGTCACCCCCAGCGATGCCGAAACGGTCGTAGCGAAATTCACTGACACACGCGGCGCACCCGCGTTGCTCGACCGGCTGCACGGAGCCGGCCGCGTCGTGATGCTGACGACGTCGTTCGACAACTCCAACTGGAACGACTTGCGAGTCGTGCCGTCGAGCCTGGTGCTGATCGATCAAATCGTGAAACGTCTCACCCGCCGGGGCGATGCGGTGTTCAACTTCACGGCGGGGGAAACCGTGATCGTGTCGCTCGACCGCGGCGCCGCGCCCGACCAACCAGCCGACCCGCGCTTGCTGCTCCGCAAGCCGGAACGACAGCAGATTCGTCTCGACGTGGCCGCCGAAGCGACGTCGCTGACCATTCGCGACGCGGACCAACTTGGCAACTACCGCGTCCTCGCCGCCGATGTGGCGTCGCCGTTCCAGCGCGGTTTCAGCGTGAACCCGCCCGAATCCGAAAGCCGCCTCGACCGGCTGATCGATTCCGACTTGGAAAAACTCCTCGGCAAAGACCGCTTCACCGTCGCACGGAACATCGACACCCTGACTCGTTCGGTCCACACCGGCCGCCTCGGTCGCGAAGTCTACCCGCTGGTCGTGCTGCTCCTGATCGCGATCTTCGCCACCGAGCACTTCGTCGCCAACCGATTTTACGACGGCGATGCGAAAACAGCTTCGCCGTAGTGCTCCGACAAACCCAAAGTGATGAGTCGTTGAGTTCGTAAGAACTCGGAATTCCCGAACTCACACGAGTTCGGCTACACCGAAAGCGCCTCGGTCACCCAATCCACAACGCGCCAGTCGAGCCAGCGTGTGTCGGGATCGGAATTCGCCCTGGCAATGTATCCCAAGTGGCCTCCCCCGTCGGCGATCACGAGTCGGACGGAGTCCGGCAGCGCCTGCTCTTGGAAAACTTCGACCGGCACGAGCGGATCGTTGTGAGCCGTGAGGATCGTCGTCGGGACTCGCACGCGCGGCAGGAATTGGGACGAGCTGCAACGCTCGTAGTATTCTCTCGCCGAGCCATACCCCGAGATCGGCGCAGTGTACCAGTCGTCGAAATCGAACAGCCGCCGAGACCGCAGCGGCTGCGCGGGCATGGGCGCGTCGGGCAGGATTCGCCGCCGTGCGTCCAACTGCTTCAACAACAAGGCGACGAAATGCCGGTCGTACCACCGGTTCGCTCGCCGGTCGAGCGTACGCACACAGCGCTCCAGGTCGATCGGTGGGTTCACGGCGATGGCTCGCGAAACATTCGGCAGCACGAGGTCCGGCGCTTCACCCAGGTATTTCAACAAGATATTCCCGCTGAGCGAAAACCCCACCAGAACCAGCGGCGACCCACCCGTCCACTCTGCCACGGAAGCGACCCCACACCGCACATCGTCCGACCGTCCGGCGTGATACGGCCATCGAGCCAACCCTGCGCCGGCTCCGCATCCGCGCAGCTCCATACGGAAAACGCGCACGCCCCGCGCCACCAGCTTCGCGGCGATCCGCACCATGTACGGACTGAGATGACACCCCGCCAATCCGTGAATCAACATCGCGACCAATCCGCCCGGCTGCCAGTCGGACGGGCAATCGTCATGCACGACGATGACATCCCCATCGTCGAGCACCACGCGGCGCGCTTCCGCCTGATACCGCGGCAACCGACCGGGCCAGAACGTCCCGGCCACCGTCTGCGCGTGTCCCCCTCGCAGCCACATCGGCGGACGAAACGGAGGGATGCCGGGCGATGAAGGCAGGTCCGTCACGCGAGAATTCCCCGCACGAGTTCGCCACGCACGTCGGTCAGCCGCTGGAATCGTCCCTGGAACTTGAACGTCAGTCGTTTGTGATCGATCCCCAGCAGGTGCAGCAGCGTGGCATGCAGGTCGTGGACGCTGACGGGGTCGCGGGTGATGTTGTAGCAATAGTCATCGGTCGCGCCGTACGTCAGGCCGGGCCGGATGCCGGCACCGGCCAGCCAGATCGTGAAGCAGCGCGGATGATGATCGCGGCCGTAGTTGTCAGCCGTCAGCTTCTCCTGACAATACACCGTGCGTCCGAATTCGCCGCCCCACACGACCAGCGTGTCGTCGAGCATCCCGCGTTGCTTGAGGTCGATAATCAGCGCGGCCGAGGCTTGATCGGTGTCGTGACATTGTCCGGTCAGTTGTTTCGGCAGGTCGCGATGCTGATCCCAGCCGCGATGAAACAGTTGAATGAACCGCACGCCACGCTCGGCCAGACGCCGGGCCAGCAGGCAGTTGTACGCGAATGTGCCGCGCCGGCGCGAATCGGGTCCGTAAAGGTCGAAGATGTGCTCGGGTTCATTCGACAGATCGGTGAGTTCTGGGACCGACGTCTGCATCCGATACGCGAGTTCGTATTGCGCGATCCGCGTGCTGATCTCCGGATCGGGCACGTCCTGGCGTTTCAACTCGTTGAGCTGCACCACCGCGTCGAGCATCCTGCGTCGGTCGGTCTGATCGAAACCCGGCGGATTCGACAGGTACAGTACGGGGTCGCCAGTCCCGCGAAACTTCACTCCCTGAAAATGAGTCGGCAGGAAACCGCTCCCCCACAGCCGGTCGTACAGCGGCTGATCGGCCGGCCGCCCCGTGCCGATGGACACCATCACGACGAACGCCGGCAGATCGTGGTTCTCGCTGCCGAGGCCGTACGTCGTCCACGCGCCGAAACTCGGCCGACCCGCCTGCTGTGTGCCGCACAGAAAAAAAGTGATGGCCGGATCGTGATTGATTGCGTCCGTGTGCATCGACTTGATGAAGCACACGTCATCGACGATGCGCGTCGTATGCGGCAACAACTGACACAGCCACGCTCCGCTTTGCCCGTGTTGCTCGAATCGGAACGTCGATGGCGCCACCGAGTGCGACGCCTGCCCGGCGGTCATCCCCGTCAGCCGCTGCCCGCGCCGGATCGATTCGGGAAGCTCTTCCCCATGCCGCTTCGCCAGCTCGGGCTTGGGATCAAACAAATCCATCTGCGACGGCGCGCCGGACTGAAACAGGTAGATCACCCGCTTGGCTTTCGCCGGTTGATGCGGCATGTGGGGCAAGCCCGAATGCGACGGACTCACCGTCTGCCCCGCTTCGCCTCGCGCCGAGTCCTGATTCAACAGCGAAGCCAGCGCCGCGACACCGAGGCCACCCGCTCCGCGACCGAAGAATTGGCGGCGGGTCAACCACGACGGACGGTCGATTAGCGGCTGCATCGGGTCACTCCTTCGTGACAGCTTCATCGAGGTTCAGAATCGTCGTCGTGATCGCCGTCCATGTGGCGAGTTCGGTGGCGGACAAGTCGCTCGACAGTTTCGATTCGCCAACCGAAATCAATTTCTGCGCCGCATCGGGATTTGCGGCAAACCGCTCGTGGAAGAACTGCCGTGTGTCCCGTAGCAACCGAAGTTCCGCGGGAGTCGGAGCCCGGGCGATGGCCAGTCGAACCGAGTGGACGATCCGGGCGTCGGTGTCGGGACCGGTTTCTCGCAGCACGCGCTCGGCAAGCGAACGGGACGCTTCGACGAACGTCGGGTCGTTCATCAGCGCGAGCGCCTGGATCGGTGTGTTCGTGCGCGAACGGCGGACGGAGCAGATTTCTCGCGGCGGGGCATCGAAGGCCTGCATGGTCGGCGGTGGAACCGTGCGCCGCCAGAACGTGTACAGGCTGCGGCGATACAGATCCGGGCCGTGCGACTGATTGTATTCCAGTTCGTTCGAGGCGAGGTCTTTCCACAGCCCGTCGGGTTGATACGGTCGCACGGATGGCCCGCCAAGTTTTTCCACGAGCAGCCCAGACACTGCGAGCGCCTGGTCGCGCAGCAACTCGGCGGGGAGCCGGAACCGCGGCCCGCGAGCCAGCAGCCGGTTGTCCGGATCGCGGCGAAACAGATCGGTCGAACCGCGCGACGACTGGCGATACGTCGCGCTGGTGACAATCAGCTTCAGCAGGCCTTTCACATCCCACCCGGATCGCACGAACTCGGTGGCCAGCCAGTCGAGCAGTTCGGGATGACTCGGCGGTTCCCCCTGCGTTCCGAAATCCTCAGGAGTGGCGACAAGGCCGGTGCCGAAGAGCATCTGCCAGTACCGATTCACGATCACACGGCTCGTCAGCGGATTTTTTCCCAGTGGATCGACCAGCCATTTCGCGAGACCGAGGCGATTGACCGGCACGCCATCGGGAAGCGGCGGCAGTGAAACCGGCACACCGGGCGACACTTTCTCGCCCGGCTTGTCGTACGCTCCGCGCGTGAGGATGAACGTCTCACGCGGCATTTCCAGCTCCTGCTGGATCATCGTCACCGGAGCCGCCGCAAGCACCGCGTCCTTCTTTTTCGTGGCCGCTTGCACGGCGTTCGTCAACTCCTGCTTCCGCGTCGCGGCGTTCGGATCGGCCTCGATTTCCTTGAGTTTGATTTGCAGCGATTCGATTTCACGCGTGAGGTCGGCCACCTGCTGATCCTGCTCGGGCGTGGTGAGCCGCAAAACCGGCGACGCATTCCCGTGTCCTCGGCCTTGATCGGCGAGGCTGTTGAAGAACGCGTAAAACCGGTAGAAGTCACGCTGCGAGATCGGGTCGTATTTGTGGTCGTGACAACGCCCGCACCCCATCGTCAGCCCGAGCCACACCGCTGCGGTGGTTTCCACCCGATCGACGACATATTCAACTCGGTACTCTTCGAGGATGATGCCGTCCTCGTCATTGATCCGGTGATTGCGATTGAACCCCGAGGCGACAAGTTGGGCGCGTGTCGGGTTCGGCAGGAGGTCACCGGCAAGCTGCTCGATCGTGAATTGATCGAACGGCAGGTTGAGGTTGAACGCGGCGATCACCCAGTCGCGCCACGGCCACATCGTGCGGAAGATGTCACCCTGGTAGCCGCCAGAATCCGCGAATCGGGCCGCGTCCAACCAGTCGAGCGCCAGCCGCTCGCCGTATCGCGGCGACACCAGCAGTCGATCCACCACTTTTTCGTAGGCGTCCGGCGACTTGTCGGAAACGAACGCATCGACTTCGGCTGGCGTCGGCGGCAAACCGGTCAGGTCGAGCGACACGCGACGAATGAGCGTGACGCGGTCCGCTGCAGGCGACAATGACAACCGTTCCACTTCCAGCCGGGCGAGGACGAAGTTGTCGATCAGGATTCTCGGCCAAGTTGGAGTCCCGGCTTCAGCCGGTCTCACGCCGCCTGAAGGCGGGACTCCAACAGGCGGAACGAACGACCAATGTTTCTCCCACCGACTACCCTGTTCAACCCAACGGCGGAGCAGTTCGATTTCTGCGGGCGTGAGTTGTCGTTCCGCCTTCGGCGGCGGCATTCGTTCGTCTTCTTCGCGCGACACGATTCGCCGGACGAGTTCGCTGTCGTCAGGTTTGCCCGGCGCGAGGATGCGGTAACCGTCGCGGTCAGCACGCACCGACGCTTCGTCATCCAACCGCAGATCGGCCTTGCGAGTCGCTGCGTCGGGGCCGTGGCAGGGGAAGCATTTCGTCGACAGAATCGGCCGGACGTCGCGATTGAATTGGATCGGCGGTGGGACCGGCTCGGCGGCGAGGACACAACGGGAGAGACAGATCAGGCAGAAGAACAGCCCGGCGGCACACTGGCTCTGACGCAGGCTGTTGTGCATTTTGATGTATCCCAGCATCCCGGTATTGGCCCCAACGGGGACAGATTCGATAGCCCAGGGCGCAGCCCTGGGAATGCTTCGAACGATTGATGTGCAGCCCCAACGGGGCGAGATAACACGGTCAACGATTCGGAGTTTCACCCCGTTGGGGCTGTCGAACCCGTTGGCACCCGCAACCCAGGGCTGCGCCCTGGGCTATCGAATCTCGTCCCGTTGGGACTGCACCACGAATGAAAAGTCTATTCGGGCGGGAGTTCGTCAGCAACGACGAGCGAGCGGAAGAAGTCAGTCGGAACCGGTGGCCGGGTCGTCTTCCTGCGATTCCTGATCCGGATTGGGTTCAACATTCGCCGCACCGCTGGCTTGCGGGTTGTCGAAAGTCAGCACGACAGACAGTTTCGGCAGGTTGTTCTCTTTGGCGAGCGCGGCCAATCGCGGGCCGTACTTCTTCAGCATCCGCTCGATCAGCTTCGACAACTTCTTCTCAACTTTGGAGGAAGATCCCGCAATCTTGGCGGCAGTAGCGAGACATTCTTCTTCCGCCGCCTTGTCACCCGCGGCGGCGTAGCATTCGGAGAGCGATTTCCACACCGGAGAAGTCAGTGCGACGGGGATCAAGTCAATGGCCTGACGGAAATGCGGGATCGCTTCGTCGAACCGGTGGGCGGCTTTGAGGGCTTCCCCCGTCAACCCTTGCCGCACCGCCTCGAACGGTCCGTCCGCATCGACACGGCTCAGTTCGTCGAGAGCATAATCGGGCAGACCGAGTTGCAGGTAACCTTCTGCGGCCTGCAAGCGGCGAGCGGCTTTGGTTTCGGCATCGACGGGTCGGATGTGGTTCGTGTGGCGTGTCATGGCATGTCTCGTCAGGTTTTGGCCTTCGTCTGGTTCATTCGATGCGGCCCGATTGCCAAGTTGACAATGCACACGACGTGCCGGTTCGCACAGTCGGCCGCAAACTGAGACTGATCCGTTCCTCCACCAACGAGTTGCAGCCGCCAACCGCAAATCCGAACCTTGCACAATTGCGTGTCGAATTGGCATTTGTGCCGCGACGGGGAGGCGATCAGGTGCCGTAAGCTGCAAGGAAGTGTGATCGCAGGTACTTTCCGGCGCCCGTAGTCCGGATCCCTTGGTCCGGACGAGTCCGTTCGCCGCCGCCGCAGTTGTCGAAGTCGACTTCGTCCGGACCAAGGGGTCCGGACTACGGCGGCGGCCATAGGGTTTCGTTCCATTCGTTGGCTTCTGTTCCAAATTACTTGAACAGAAGCCAACGAAGGGAAGTGACGGGGACGACGGCATTGATACATCATGGCTCTCGTGTTGTCGGCGGCGAGATGACCAAGTACTCTGGTGACGACCTGAAACCTCTGGGTCCGGATGACACCATCACTCTTCAACGAACCACGCCACCATGTTCCACTGCCGCCCGCTTCACGTCACCGCCTTCGTCAGTGCTTTGCTGGCGACTCTGGTTGGTCAGATTTCGACACACGCCGCCGAAACCCGTCCGCCGAACATCGTGTTCGTCATCGCTGACGACTTGGGCTATGCGGAACTCGGCTGCTTCGGGCAGAAGAAAATTCGGACACCGAACATCGACAAGTGGGCTGCCGAGGGGATGCGGCTCACACAGCATTATTCCGGCAACGCGGTGTGTGCTCCATCGCGCTGCGTGCTCATGACCGGCAAGCATCCGGGGCATGCGTTCATTCGCGACAATCGCAGCATCCAGCCCGAAGGACAATTCCCGATCCCCGACGACACGGTCACGCTGGCCGAACTGCTCAAACGACACGGCTACGCGACGGGGGGATTCGGCAAGTGGGGGCTGGGCGGACCGGGCACGGCGGGCGTGCCGTTCCAGCAGGGGTTCGATCGCTTCTTCGGGTACAACTGCCAGGGGAAGGCGCATAACTTCTATCCGCTGTACCTGTGGGACAACGATCGCAAAGTTCCGCTCGACAATCCGGAAATCACCATCCCTTCCAAACTTCCCGAGGGAGCCGATCCGAACGACCCGGCGAACTACAAGCCGTACGCGGGCAAACAGTTTTCCGCCGACCTGATTTTCGAGCAGGCTCAAAAGTTTGTCCGCGACAACAAAGACAAGCCGTTCTTGCTCTACGTCCCCACTACGATCCCGCACCTGGCCATTCAGGTACCGGAGGATTCGCTGAAGGAATACCTCGGCAAGTGGGAAGACCCGCCGTACGTGGGAGGCCGGGGGTATCTGCCTCATTACGCACCGCGAGCCGCCTACGCCGCGATGGTAACTCGGATGGACCGCGAGGTCGGAAAAATCGCCGACTTGGTCCGCGAACTGGGTCTGGATGAGAACACGATCTTCGTCTTCACATCGGACAACGGCCCGCTGTACGACAAACTGGCGGGGACCGACGCCGAGTTCTTTGACGCCGCGGGACCGCTGCGCGGTCGCAAGGGATCGTTGTACGAGGGGGGTTTCCGTGAACCGACGGTCGTGCGCTGGAAGGGCAAGATCGCCGCGGGCACTTCGTCCGACCGGGTGACCGGATTCGAAGACTGGATTCCCACACTGCTGGAACTGATCGGTGCGACGTCATCAACACCAAAAGACATCGACGGCATCAGCTTCGCCCCGACGCTGCTCGGCAAGACGCAGGAGCCGCGACCGTTTTTGTATCGCGAATTCCCCAGCTATGGTGGCCAGCAATGCGTCAGGATTGGCGACTGGAAGGGAGTCCGTCAGAACCTGAATCCGCGCGGAAATGCGAAAAACCGGCCGGCACCGAACATGCACATCGAACTCTACAACCTGCGCGACGACATTGGCGAATCAAAAGACGTGTCGTCCGAGCATCCGGAGATCGTTGCCCGGATCGAGAAGTTGATGCGCGAACAGCATGTGCCGTCGGAAGTCTTCCCACTGCCGGCGCTGGACAAGCAGTGAGTCGCACCACTCAGTCTCAACTTGTATTCGCCGTGCTCGCACTTACGTAGCCATCACGCTCCGCGTGATGAGCCGAATGGTAATTGGGCACAAAATCCTGACTCGGCTCGTCACGCGGAGCGTGACGGCTACGTTTCGTCAACCGAACTGATCCGGTGCGACTTGCAAAACCGTGTACGGAATGAGGGCCAGAATGTACACGTGGCCGGTGCGGGACTGGCACACGCCGAGGATCACGTGCTTCGTGGTCCATGTGCCGTCGGGTAGCTTCACGATCCCACCATGAAATGGGAGCAGCTTTCCATCCTTGTCGACAGACTCGGTGTAGTCCGGGTTCTTGATCGCGACGGGACCGAGGTCGCGTGGCGCGGCGTCTCCGGGTCGGAAGCGGGTCAGATGCACGATGTGCAGGCCGTCCGAACCGATCTCAGTCGTCGCGGACCAAGCGTCGCCGGTCGGGCCGACGCAGAGCGCCCGGCAGTCAACTCGTTTCGCGCCGGGAATCACATCGCCGAGAGTTCGGCCGGCGAGCGTGTCGCCCATCGCGGTCAGATCGTACGCGAACAGTGAATTGCAGCTCATCGGCTGCGAGTAGAGCGTCTTGCCATCGGGCGAAATGTCCCAGTTGATCGGGTCGGGCTTCGGCGTGAGGGCCAGTCGCGATTCAGCAGTGGGCGGCTTGCCGTCGATGGACTGCTTCAACCGTTCCAGCTTGTCAGTGCGCGGATCGTAGCGGGCGATGTCGCCGCCGAGGATCGGATGATACGCGCGGCCGAGATGGTCCACGACGATGAAGCCGTAGAAATGTTCAGTGTCCATCAACGTCCGATATTTTCCCGACTCCAAGTCGAGGATCAGGAAGATCGAGTTCTCGCCGGGACCGGGGCGGTGGTCGGCACACGTCGAAATGTACGCCACGCCGCGCGATTCGTCAGGGGTGATGCTGTTGATCCCGTGGTGCGGCACCGGAATCGGGTATACCCTGGTCTGCCCGGTGGCCGGGTCGTAGACCATCGGGTATCCGCCCGGGTAGTCCTCGCGTTTTTCGTCCTTCGACGGGTAGCCCTGCTTCGTGCCGAAATAAATTTTCCCGCTGGCTCCAACATTGTTGCGGGTGTGAATCTTGGCCTGCGAACCAAACCCCTTCAGATCCTTGCCGATCGCCTTGTGGCAATCGACGACGGACTTCATCGCTTTGGCCGCCGGATCAAATTCCACGAGCCAGGAATTGACCGCGTTGGCATGCGTGCCGATGTAGAGCCGCTTGTTATGCCCCTCGATGATCGAGAAGTAACCCTCCCCTTCGGGAGCCGTTTCCTTGGGGACGGCATACGCGGTGGCTTGCAGCCACTTGCGAGCCGGTGCGGCGGGCTTGTCGTCGGCGAGCAGCGTCGTGACGGATGCGGCACCGCCGGTGATGCCGAATGCGAGTAATGAACTGAGTTCCGCGAGGTGCTCTCGTCGGGTCGTATCGTGCATGGTGTGCTCCAATTCCTCCCCTCTCCCCCTCTGGGGGCGAGGGGTCGGGGGCGAGGGGTGGTCCGCATTTCACGCAACGAGGCCGGTGATTCGTATCGAGGGACGCGCCACCGGGCCGCACCC
>JACRIH010000484.1 GCA_016235885.1 Planctomycetales bacterium
ACGGCACGGTGGACTGGTTGCAGGAACGCGGCACGCACCTGGATCAGCGCATCGCTCGCAAGGCGGGCAAGAATAGCGTGCTCGGCGCACCGCTCGCCAACCGCGTCATCGATGGCACCCAGAAAGGTTTCTGGGAAACGTACCGCTTCGCCCAGCGAGTGGTCGTCGAAGTGCTCGACGAACGCATCCTGAACGGCATCGAAAACGGAGTCGACTCCGCAATCAACGCTCCGCGTCGCACGCCCGAAGAAGTTCCCGCGCCAAATTGAATTCGGAAGCGCATCAAATTTCCGAATCGTGCCGACGTAGTCCGGACCCCTTGGTCCGGACGAAGTCGACTCCGCCGGCTGCGAACGGACTCGTCCGGACCAGGGGGTCCAGACTACGTGCGTCACGGTAATCGTCGCGCTGATGGAAATCGCGAATCGCGACTTCTACAATGCCGACGCCATGATCGAATCATCGTCCGCATCGCCCCCGTTTGTTTCCACTCTCGCCATCGTTGGCGTGGGATTGCTCGGCGGTTCCATCGCCGCGGCTGCCAAGGGACGAGGTCTGGCGGGGCGGGTGGTGGGGATCGGTCGCGACGCGGCGCGGTTGGAGCAGGCGCGACAGCGCGGGCTGGTGGATGTGGCGTCGACTGAAATCGACGCGGCGGCCGAGGCCGATCTGGTCGTGGTCTGCACTCCGGTGAATCGCATTGCGGCGGACGTGCGGAAGGTCGCGGCGGTTTGCCGGGCGGGGACACTCATCACCGACGTCGGCAGCGTGAAAGGGTCGATCTGCCGGGAGCTGGCGAGTGGGCTTCCGGCAGGGATCGAGTTCGTCGGATCGCATCCGCTGGCCGGGTCGGAGAAAAGCGGCTTTGAAGCCACCGACCCGAACTTGTTGGAGGGGCGGGTGTGCATCGTGACGATCGACGAATCGGCGTCGGTTGCCGCCCGCGTTCGCCTGCGGGAGTTCTGGTCGAGACTGGGGGCACGCGTGATCGAAATGTCTCCGGAAGCGCACGACCACGTGCTGGCCGAAACGAGTCACCTGCCTCACCTGGCCGCCGCCGTCCTGGCGTCCACACTGCAAGACGAACACCGTCCTCTCGCCGCGAACGGCTTTCGTGATTCAACCCGCATCGCCGCCGGAGACGCCAACCTGTGGGCCGCCATATTTCTGGCGAACGCCGACGAGGTCGAGCAGGCCCTGGAACGATACGAAAAAGTCTGGCGCGAGTTTCGCCAAGTCCTGAAGACCCGCGACGCGACGGCACTTCGTGATTTGCTCGCCAAGGCTCGCGACAGCCGATTGAAATTGGATCATCGAGGAGCGTAGCCATCTCGCGGAGAGTCTGTCAGTCTTCGAATCTAGGCGAGAGGGGCGGCGTCAGCCCCCCGGTTTTTCGCAAGCAAGGAAACGACATGCTTTGGGAAGTTGAAATCCGACCCGCACCGAACCAGCCGGATCGCGAGGGAACTCGCGTGGTGAGCCAGTGCCACACACTCGGCGCGGCCTCCGTCCGTGATGTCCGAACGGCGCGGTCATTCCTCATTCAGGGAGACGTTTCACAATCCGCCGTCGAACGCGTCGCGTTCGGGTTCCTCGCGGACACCGTCGTCGAAACGTTCGTCATTCACGACGTGACCAAGACTCACGAAGCGGCGTCTCCGTCCACCGTCCACCGTCCACCGTCCACTCTCCTCAACGTCCTCTACAAACCCGGTGTCACCGACAACGTCGCCGAAAGCATCCGAGCCGCGCTCGTGGACATGGGCCTCGGCGTGACCGCCGTGCGGACGTGTCAGAAATACACATTCAACGCGGACGCTTCGCAGTCCGACCTCGAACGGGCGGCGACAAAGGTGTTGTCGAACGACGCCATCCAGCAGGTCGTTTGGGGTCCGTTGCATTTCGACAGCCTGGCGCTCGGGTCCGAGTACAAATTCCAACTCGTCACCGTGCCGATTCGGTCGCTGGACGACACGGGCCTGCAACGCCTGAGCCGCGAGGGGCAGCTTTACCTCAGCCTCGTTGAGATGCAGACGATCCAGCGGCACTTCGTCGAACAAGGCCGCGACTCCACGGATGCGGAACTCGAAACGATCGCGCAGACGTGGAGCGAGCACTGCTCGCACAAGACGCTGCGCGGCCGCGTGCGGTATCGCGACGAGAACGGCGAACAGCAGTTCGAGAACCTGCTGAAGGAAACCGTGTTTGCCGCGACGAGCGAGATTCGGCGGCAGCTCGGTGACGACGATTGGTGCGTGAGCGTGTTTCAGGACAACGCGGGGGTCGTGAAATTCGACGAGCGACAACATGTCTGCATCAAAGTCGAAACGCACAACCATCCGTCGGCCCTCGAACCGTATGGCGGAGCCAACACTGGCCTCGGCGGCGTGATCCGCGATCCGATGGGAACCGGCATGGGCGCGAAACCGCTGTGCAACACGGACGTGTTTTGTTTTGCTCCGCCCGACACGCCGACCGACAAATTGCCGGCCGGTGTGCTACACCCCCGCGCGGTCATGCAGGGGGTGGTGTCTGGCGTGCGCGATTACGGCAATCCGATGGGCATTCCGACCGTCAACGGAGCCATCTTTTTTGACGACCGGTACCTCGGCAACCCGCTCGTTTACTGTG
The DNA here is from genome assembly GCA_016235885.1 of Planctomycetales bacterium. Classification (GTDB taxonomy): domain Bacteria; phylum Planctomycetota; class Planctomycetia; order Planctomycetales; family Planctomycetaceae; genus JACRIH01. The sequence goes on from JACRIH010000484.1 coordinate 2,632, forward strand.
GCAACGTGGCCATGCTCCCCGTCGGCATGGACCGCAAGAAGGTGTCGCCCGGTGATCTGATTGTCGCGGTGGGGGGTCGCACGGGGCGCGACGGTATCCACGGGGCGACGTTTTCGTCCGCCGAATTGACTCACGAGAGCGAAGAACTCTCGGGCGGCGCCGTGCAGATTGGCAACGCGATCGCCGAGAAGATGGTGATGGACGTGATCCTGCAAGCGCGCGACCGGGGGTTGTACTCCGCGATCACGGACTGCGGCGCCGGCGGATTTTCCAGCGCGGTTGGAGAAATGGGCGAGCAAACCGGTGCGGAAGTTTGGCTCGACAAGGCCCCACTCAAATACGCCGGCCTGTCGTACACGGAAATCTGGATCTCGGAAGCTCAGGAACGAATGGTGCTGTCCGTTCCGCCGCGTCACTGGGACGAATTCCACAAGCTGTGCGCTGCCGAGGGAGTGGAAGCCACGGCCATCGGCGAATTCCAAAACACGCAACGCCTGCGGCTCAAGTACCACGATCACATTGTCGGTGACCTGAGCATGCACTTTCTGCACGATGGGAGACCGCCGGTGGTGCGCGAGGCAACGTACCTCCCTCTCCCCTTGGGGGAGAGGGCTGGGGTGAGGGGGCCGAGCGATTCAACGACTCTCAAGTCCTCGCCATCGCCTACGGCCGACCCCTCACCCCCGACCCCTCTCCCCCAAGGGGAGAGGAGAGTTCACAACACGACGCTCCACCGCATACTGGCCTCCCTCAACGTGTGCAGCAAGGAGTGGGTCATCCGGCAGTACGACCACGAAGGGCAGGCGGGCAGCGTGGTCAAGCCGCTGGTGGGCGTGACCAACGATGGACCGTCCGACGCGGCCGTGGTCCGTCCCGATTTGAATTCGTTCCGCGGCCTCGTCGTTTCGAACGGCATGAACCCGTGCTACGGAGACCTCGACCCGTACTGGATGGCCGCGTCGGCGATTGATGAAGCGGTGCGAAATTGTGTCGCCGTCGGAGCCGATCCGCGACGGATCGCGATCCTTGATAATTTTTGCTGGGGGAACACCGACCGACCCGAAACGCTCGGCAGCCTCGTGCGGGCAGCGCTGGCGTGTCGCGACGTGGCCATCGCGTACGGCACACCGTTCGTCAGCGGCAAGGACAGTCTCAACAACGAATTCTCGTACGTCGACGAGCGAGGCGAAAAGAAGTCGGTGGCCATTCCGCCGTCGCTGCTCATCAGTGCCCTCGGCCAGATCGAAGACATTCGGCAAGCCGTGACGATGGATTTCAAACAAACCGGCAACCTGCTGTTCCTCGTCGGCACGACGAAGAACGAACTCGGCGGCAGCCATTTCGCCCTCGTCAACAGAATGACCGGCGGCAACGTCCCACGCGTTGATGTCGATCAAGCCCCGCGAATTTTCGCCGCCGTCCACGCAGCAATCCGCTCGGGTCTTTTACGCAGTTGCCACGACCTTTCGGAAGGCGGCCTCGCCGTCACTCTGGCCGAAATGTCATTCGCCGGCGGTTTTGGAGCCGATGTCAGCCTGCAACCGCTGGCCGCACAATCGGGCATCACCGACGAGGCCACGCTGCTCTTTTCCGAGAGCAACACACGATTCGTCATCGAAGTGGAAGCTGGTCAGCGCGAGGCATTGCTCCGGCAATTCGGCAACCTGCCGCTCGTCGAAATCGGCCACGTGACCGATTCCCCCCGGCTGCGAATCACCAGTTCGATCGGTCACGGCGTGGATGCCGCGTGGTCCGAACTGAAGCAGTCCTGGCAGCGACCGCTCGCGTGGGACTGACGGGTGCTGTACCCCGAGCGCCTTGTGGCTCGGTGGATTTCGTTACGAGGGCTAATCATTTCAGGCCACAAGGGCCAGGGCTACATCTGCGCATCAATCCCCAGCCGTGAGCCACGTCTCGTTGAACGCGGCGTGCTTCATGCTTTTGCCACCCGTTACGAAATAGCTGTAGACGGCGTGAATCGTGCCGTCCTGCCCCTGAATCACGGCGGGATAGTGGTACGAACCTGCGGTTTGGTCTTCCAGATGCCGCGTGTATTTCCAGGTGCGGCCTTCGTCGTGCGAGATCGAAGCGGCCAGCCGATTGCGGCCTTGAACCGTGTCGTTGTAGATCAACAGCCAATGTCCATTCGCCAGGCGCACACCATCCACGCCGGAACCGGGATTGGGAAGCTCCGACACACCGACCGGCCCCCAGGTCAACCCGTCGTCTTTCGATTCCGCGACGCGAATTTTGTCGAGCGGACCGTTCTCGCGCATGTACGCGACGAGCGTCCCGTCGTTACGACGCAGCACGGCCGGTTGAATGTTTCCAAAACCGATGAGCGGCTGGCTCGCAAACCACGATTGTCCCTCGTCATCGCTGATCGCCATGATCGACATCGAAAACGTGTCGGTGTACAGCGGCAGCAGAATTCGTCCGCTCGGCAGGACGGTCGGTTTGCATCGCGGCTGCCAGCCCAGCCGCTGATACAACTTGTCCCCCAATCGCCGGCGGGTTTCATCGAGTTTCGCCCGTGCAGCTTCCGGCAGCGGAATCTGGCTTCGCTCCAGCCAGGCATCGAGTCCCTTGAGTGCTTCGTCGTGAAAGTCCTTCGGCTTGAGCAGCACCAGCCCTTCGCGTTCCCATTTGGGTGATCCGGCGTCGGAGTAGTGCGTGGCGACTCGGAAATTCGTCAGACACGACTCCCAGGAATTTGCCAGTATCGTTGGCCAGAACAGCCACAATCGCCCGCGTGCGTCGACCATCAGGCAGGTGTTGCAATCGGGAAACCCCGGCCGGTCCGCCCACAGAACCGCGTCGCTCCACGTCTTGGAACCGGCGGGGCGTCGCGAGCCAAACACCGCCACATCGTCGGCGCTCCGCTCGCCAGACCCGCGATACCACGACACCAGCAGGTCTCCGTTCGGACATTCGACAATCCCCGGCGCGTGGTTGTGCTGCGCATGCAACGGAAACACGAGTTCCGCCTCAAACCGCGCCGTCGATTCCGGCGGAACCACGGCCTGATTCTCCGCGGCACTCGTGCGTGGTTGATTCAACCGGCCCGGTTCCGGGCATTGGTCGATGAACTCCAGCGAGCGCTCGATCAGAATCTCGCCCGTCATTTCGCCCAGCGAAGTCCGCGACACGTAGGCATAGCGAGGAAAGCTGTGGAAGTCGACCTTGGTCAAAATGTATCCGAACGCGTCGTTCGTCAGACCGAACAGCAGATTATGTTCGCCGCGCATCTTCCGTTTGAGGTAGAAGCCAATGTTCGGCAGGGCTTCGCCGGGGATCGTCAGAATCTGGGCGTTGCCGAGATTCACGACGTTGATCCGCGTCGTGATTGTCCGATCCGGATTGCGCGGGTACTTCAATGGCGAACCAAGAATCACATTCCAGAGGACGTCGTTGTCGACCGGAAACTTCACGTCGATCGAACCGCAGAACACATGCGGATCGTTCTGCACGGGAGCCTCGCGAATGATCCGCAAGGCTTCGTCGGCCATCGTGTGACCGATCCGCAAACATTCGTCCCATGTGCGGAGGTCGTGCCAGTAGCCGCGCTGCGAGTCCTTCGGCCGATCGAGGTCGCGGTTGTCGGCCGTGATCATGCCTCCCTGAGCTCCATTCATGAAGATCGCCATTCCGCCGGCCTGCGCTTCGATCCGCTCACACAACGGCCCGACAAGATCTGGACTCAGGATACCGACTCCCGTTCCAAGAACCTCGGGGTGAATCGCATAGTTGACCAGCGTGGCGATTGTTTCGCCGGTGGGCCGGACGGCCTGGATCACGCTCATCCGGCGATCGTACAGATCGGGCGCGTAGTAGTTGTACGCGATCTTGCCGCGCGCCTCGTCCGTCGCCACTTTCAACCGCGCGGGTTGGAGTTGATCGATGGCTTCGTTCAATGCTTCCGCGGTCTTTTGGCAGACGAGATCCATGTAAGCGAGGTTTCCCGTGTGGCCACCGCGACCGTCGGGAAAGGCGTAGCAATCGGGTGCGCTGTGCGCGTGCGTCGAACCGATCAGAATGTTCTGCGCCGGAATCCGCGGCACTCGCGCACGGACACGGTCGCACAACACCGAGGGAAATCCCAGCAGGTCCAAGCCGACGACCGCCACTGTCGTTTTGCCGTTTTGAAACACGACCGCTCGCGCCGTCAACTCGCCCCGTTTCTCCCGCGCGGGAGCAGTCGGCCCCAGCCCACCGGAGATCGGCAGCAGCGGGTCTGGCGTAATCGTCCGCCTTCCAGCTCCCACCTGCACCTCACACCGCGCCGCGCTGCCATCCCACAGCACGAGGCATCCCAGGATGATTCCGAGCATCGTTCGCATGCGCATGAAAGTCTCTCCAGGTAGGAACCGTCAGTGAGTTACCGTGCCCATCGCTGGGCTTGTGCAGGACGAGACCACATCGCGCAGGCAGTTGGATAAACGTGGAGCACGATTTCATCGTGCTCCCTGCCCGGCGAATTCGGGCCGTTTGGAAACGTGCCCCACGTAATTCACCAGGCGATCACGATTTCGTCGGTCCCGCGAACAGCACCACGCGACCACAATCGGTGCAGGCCAGCGCGGAGATTTCGCCCGTCGCGGGGATCGCGCCACGGAACCAGTCGCGGTCGGCCTGTTCGGCGTGGTAGTTGAGCGCGTTGTCCGTGCCGCCCGCATCGCCGGACGATCCGCCAGTCAGTCGGATTTTTCCCAGCGGTGCTCCGCAGTCGGGACACGGATGACGCTTCTCCCCTTTCCACGCCCGTTCCATGGATTCTCTTTGTTCGTCTTCGAGGCTCGCAGCGAGATCCAACTCCGGAGTCGAGGACATGAGCTGCCGCGCCCGCCGCGCCTTGTCGAAATTCACGTCTTCCACGCCATCCGACGTCGTGCCGCAGTTCCAGCAGACATCGAACAACTCTTCCACTTCTTCGCCGCACTTCGAGCATTTCCACATGATTCGGCTCCGTAGGTCAGGCTTTCCAGCCTGACAGTGTTGTTCCGAGTCAGGCGGGAAAACCTGACCCACGACTCTGTCACTGCATCGCAAACGAGAAATCCCAAATCTCCGAGCCGGCTCCTTTGTGCCGAACCTGGCCGTGATGATAATCCAGTGTCCCCAACAATTGATCTGGGCGGTCGAAGTACGATTCGAGCAGGCTGCGGAGTCGCGGCGACAACTGTTTGTCGGCGTCTCGAGATTGAAAATGCGAGAGGACCAGCACCTGATATTCGCCCGGGCCGGAGACCGACAGCGAGTAGGTACCATCGTCCTGAACGACGGCGATCGCTCCGCCAAGTGCCTTCAATCCTGCGGCGGCCACTTGCATGTCGGTCACTTCGTCGGCGGCGCGGAATCCGGCCACCGACAACTTGACCGAACCGGCTCGTGATGGCGGGAACACGATCACCCGCGCTCCACGATCTGGCCGATTGTCGCCGGACTGTGTGAGATACGTGATGCGACCGGACAGCGTCGCGTCTGTCTGGGCTGCACCATTCGCCGCCGGACGGTTGACGATGGCGACATCGTTTTGGTTCGTCGCCGGTTTCGATGACTGCGGCGAAGTCGCTGTCTGTCGCTTGCCGATCACGTAGCCGAGCGAAAAACTCGCCAGCGCGATCAGCACTCCGACGACTATCAACCGCGAACTCAATGTGCGCCCGGTTGTCGGAGCTGATTCGAATCGCGGTGACGGAGCAGGACGCGGGGCTTCTACCGCTGGACCGGCCGCGAGAACGGCGAGGGCTTTGTCGAGCGAGCCATCGCTGGGCGGCGGGGCAGGGGGTCTTGCGGGTTGCAGAGCCGTCACGGGCACGGCGGGCAGCGGTGCGTCATGCATGATGCGCGGGGGTGGCGGAGTCGCAATCGGCGGCGCGGCCACGGCGACGGCATGATCGACTGGTTCCGATTCGGGCACGTCTTCGTCTCTCGCCTGCCCGATTGCCGCCAGTTCGTCCAGTGCCTTGGCCAGATTGGAATCCTTCAAATCCCATTCGAGTTCCGGCAGTGGCGCGATTTTTCCATCGAGCCGTGGCACGCGCAGAGTCCGACCGCACTGCGGACAGTCCACAACGTCTCCAGCCTTTTGACGCGAGATGCCCAGCAATTGACGGCAATGCTGGCAGCGAAACTTGATTGGCATGCCGTCAATGTCACTTCGCGACGCGGCGATGTCAAGCAGGCGGTGGAAGGGTGGTGGATAGTGGACGGTGGATGGTGAATAGTGATGGCGGGCAGGGACCGGTTCGCAAATCTCAGATCTAAAATCTAAAATCCAAAATCAAGAATCAGGAGCCTTCCATGCCGCAGCCATTCTTTGATCTCACGGAAAAAAATGCCTTCATCACCGGAGCAGGGCAGGGGATCGGTGCCGCCATCGCCCGACGGTTCGCGGCGGCGGGTGCGATGGTCGGAGTGTTCGACCTCGACGAGGGGCTGGCCGGTAAATTGGCTCGCGAGATCGGCGGAATTCCACTTGTCGGAAGTGTCACCAGCGAAGCGGATATCGATCGCGCTCTGAACGAATTCCGCCAGCAAGCCGGTTCGCCCGACCTGGTCGTGAACAACGCGGGGATCATCGGCAAGGTGGGACCGATTGGCAGCCTCGACCGATCCGATCTCGAGAACGTGCTGGCCGTGAACCTGGTCGGGCCGTTTCTGATTTCGCGGGCCGTGCTGCCCGCCATGCGGGAGCGGCGATACGGTCGGATCGTCAACGTGGCGTCGATCGCGGGGAAGGAGGGGAACCCGAACCTCATTCCGTACAGCGTGTCGAAAGCGGCATTGATCGCGCTGACCAAAGCGCTGGCGAAAGAGGTCGCGGGGCAGGGGGACATCACGGTGAACAGCATCAGCCCGGCGGTCATTCACACGCCGATGATGGATGCCCTGCCGCAGACGACGCAGGACTACATGGTCTCTCGCGTGCCGCTCGGCCGCCCCGGCACGGCGGACGAAGTGGCGGCGCTCGTGCATTACCTCGCCAGTTCGGAAGCCAGCTTTACGACCGGACAGTGTTACGATATCTCGGGTGGTCGGGCGACGTATTGACACAGACAGTCCCCTCTCCCTCCGGGGGAGGGTTAGGGTGAGGGCATACGGACCGCTCGACGCTCCCTCACCCCAGCCCTCTCCCGAGGGG
>JACRIH010000496.1 GCA_016235885.1 Planctomycetales bacterium
CTTGCCACGGCCGGCGAAAGATCGGAACAGCGGTGCCGGGAGCGAACGTGATTGGCCCACCGCCGAGCATGCCGATCAGTTCTGGTCAGCAATTGGAGCGCAGTTGTTACAGGGACTCGCGTCACCCTGGAACTGAAGCACTCGACACAACCAGCGTCATCCCTTGTCGAGCGTGGTCCGGCCGAGAGCCACGTCGAATTCGCTGACGGCGGGGATCAGCATGGCCAGAGTGGTGAAGCCATAGGTCGCGCTCACCACCGCCCAGATGCCCAGCGTGTCGTTCAGCAGGAATCCGGTGATCGCGTAAAACGTGAAGAACGGCAGCAGCAGCGCGGACATCGTCAGGGCAGGGGACGGGTTCTTGTGCGTCAGCGAAGCCCACAGCCCCAGGCTGCCGCCGAGGACGAACACGAGGAAGCTCGGCAATTGCAGCAGGAACGACGAGCGGGCTTCCACGATGAGCAGCATGCACAGGAACACGCCGAGAAACAGAAAGAACATCGTCCCCAAACTGTTGGCGATGGCCGCTCGCGAGTTGTCGAACGACAGCCCCGCGTGCAGACCGAGCATCGCGGCGAATCCGGCGAGCAGCAACAGTCCGAGGACGAGGTACACGTAGTTTTCCCACGGGATGACGCCGCGCACGGCCAGAATCGTCACGCCCACCAGCGGGAAGATCAGCGTCTCCTTCGTGTTGTACAACGCTCCGCCCAGCTTGCCGAACACAAATTCTTTGGCCGAAATATCCGTGACCAGCAGTAATTCGAGCGTGCGACCGTCCCGTTCGGTCGTCAGCGACGTGACCGTTTGGGCGTTGATCAACATCAGGCCCACCAGCGTCAGCCCGACGAAGGCGAAGCCGTGCGGCGAAATCATCCCGAGGATGAGATCGCCCGCCCGCACCGATTCGTGGACATTGATGAGGTAAGCCACGGCGAAGGCGCACAGCACGAGATACGCCAGCTTGATGAACACCATCCGCCGACCGTAGGCGCGCGTGCGGATTTCGCGCCAGATGATCGGGTTGCTCCAAATGGCGCGAGTCGGTTGCGATGAAATCGTGGGCGTGGCGCGAAGTGCCGGGACGGCGGCGCTGTCAGACTCCCCGGACAGCGCCTGCGGTTTGGTTGTCGCAGTCTCGAACCCGGCACGAGACGGATTCCACACCCGCAGACGCAGCACGGTGATCGCGTTTAAGACGCCGGCCAGACCGAGCAACGCGGCCACGTGTCCCACGACCGACAACACTCCGGATGGGGACGACAGCGGGTCGATGACCAGCAGCATCGCGCGAAACGGTTCGAACAGCGACACCCCTCGCGCAACGCCCGGCATTCCGGACGTCAATGCCATGAGCGCTTCGACCGCGCCCAGCAGCAACACGATCCCCAGCGAACTGATCGCTAGCGTCTGAAACGTCTTCTCGCGCCAGAACGCGACCAGTGTCCCCCAGCTTCCGGCGGCGAGGGCCGTCGCCCCGCAAATCGCCAGCGATCCGGCGATCTGTCCCGCCGTGATCCCGCCCAGCATCGACACCATCGCGAACACGGGAGCCGAAGCCAGCAGCAGCACACCCACCGGCAGCAGGCTCGCCAACAGTTTGCCAAACACCAGTTCGCGGTCGCGGAGGTCGGTCATCAACAGCAGGATCAGCGTCTGCCGGTCTTTCTCTTGAGCCACGCGCCCGGCGGCAAAGAGCGGCGCGAAGAACAATACCAACGCAAGCTGCACGATCGACAGAATCTGAAACAGCAGCCCGCCAAACCGGGCGATCTCACCGATGTTCCGCGCCTGCTGCCAGCCAAACGTCGCCTGCCCGGCGGTGTACATGAGCACGAACAGACCGGCCACGTACCCGGCCCGGGTCACAAAATGCTTGACCTGCCGCGGCGTGATCTGAATCTCACGCGAAAAAATTGGTCCTGCCAGCATTCGATCCGCCTTGCTTGAAACCATTCCCCCACTGTGAAACGAAGCAGTGGAGACGCAATGTGGCCGAGTCGCTCCGCGACTCGGCGGCCGGGTCACGGAGTGACCCGGCTACAAAAATTGCGCAGGGCGACAGCAAACGGGGGAATAGTAGTACGAGCCGCCGCGCGAAAGGCTTAGCATAGGAACTCACCAGTCGCGATGCCACTGCCTCTCCCTGGTCCATTTTGTGTGGCCGCGACACGGAAGTGGCGTCTGCCTGGCACCGATTTCACGAGTGACAATGCACCGACTCGGTCCCACCCCAGACCGGGTCTGTTGATCGTCAAAGCGAACACTTTGCTTGAATTTCTGTCAGGTTTCGGGCATGTTGTCCCCACGAAGAATCCTCAGGAAGTGGAGATTTCGTCCGCAAGAGGAACACGCCCTCGCATCTCCCGGAGCACACCATGAACACCACTCGCTGGCATCTCCAACTGTCAAAGATTTTCCAGAGCCTGTGGATTGGGAATCGTCCGAAGCTACAGCGACGACGTGGCCGGCGATCGAAATCCGGGTTGACTCTCGAACGGCTGGAAGCTCGCGAGTTGCTCGCCATCACGGGATTGGGAATCGCGGGCGACAGCCTGAGCGATGAGTACCTGCACGAAGACTACGACTATGCCCGCAATTGGGTCGAACTGCTCGCTCAGCAAAAGGGAGTGAATGTAGGAGTTCAAAACAACACGACGCTGGGAGATGCCGACGACCGTGGCGAACCGCGCCGCGAGGGAGGCTACGCATTCGATTGGGCGCGAGCTGGGGCCACAACTCAGACTTTGTTGTTGAGTGGCGAGCACACGGGATTGGCGACGCAGATCACCGCCGGACAGGTCAGTCACGCCGTGCTGGCGATCGGCCAGAACGATTTCATTTTTGAATCCAACATCTACGCCGGGATTTACAACAGTGCGATTCCGGCTGCGGACGTTCAGGCCTACGCCGATGCCGTGGTCTGGAACATCAGCAAAGCGCTGACAACTCTGAAATCCACCAACGTCAAACTGGTGTTGTCGAACACCGCCGATTACGGCCTGGCCCCCGCGACGGCGTTCGTGGGATTTACCGATCCCGTCAAGCGAGAGCTGGTGACCACTGTCATTTCCGGAGTGAACGCGCGGATTCTGGAACTGGCTCGTGACCATCAGATTCCACTCGCCAACCTGTTCGAGTTTTCCAAGGCCTTCCTGGGCACGAACGCGGCTCCAATCGCGTCGCAAACGGTCGGTGGCAACGTGATTGTCAACACGGCGACCACTCTCGTTGCTCAAGACCCGCACGCCGCGTTCGTTCACGACGGCATCCACCCCGGCACGGTGGTCTCCGCCTTTCTCTCCAACCTGTACCTCCACGCGATCCGGCAGGGCTACGGCGAGGCGTCGCCGACGTTGTTCACGGAGCAGGAGATCACGACCGCCGCCGGATTGCCTTTCACGGCGAATACGTTTCCAGTGAACTATGACACATTCCTGAGTTTGCCTGCGGCGTCCGCGACCTCCCGGGTCGGCGACTACGTCTGGTGCGATTACGATCGCGACGGAATCCAGGACGACACGGAAGCCTTTGCGGACGGTGTGGAAGTGCGACTCTTCCAGGTGGGCGTGGACGGACTGGTCGGAACGGGGGATGACGTTTTGGCCGGCTTCAGAACGACAGATTCCATCGGCCGCTACGAATTCCAAAACGTCGCGAGCGGAGACTACTTCGTGCAGTTCGTGGCTCCCACGCAGTTGTCGTTCACCGCTCAGAATCAGGGAACCAACGATTCCCTCGACAGCGACGCTGACCAGGTCACCGGGCGGACGGCGGCCTTCACAGTCACGGGTGGCCAGAACATCATGCATATCGACGCCGGGTTGATTCCGAAAGCCGGAACGCCGGGGAGTCTCGACACGTCGTTCAGCGGCGATGGAGTGGTCACCAACAACACCAACTCCGCGCGAGCGCTCGCGGTGCAATCCGACGGTAGAATCCTGGTTGTCGATGACGCCAACCTCACCCGCTACAACACAGACGGTTCGATCGACACGACGTTCGGAACGAACGGCTCTGTTGTCCTGCCTCTGGCGGGGGTGTCTCTCGGTCTCCAAAGTTCGGGGAGGATCATTGTCGCTGGGACACAGTTGAATCAGTTCGCGGCGACACGGTTGGAAACAAATGGCACGTTCGACATCACATTTGGAACGAACGGCCTGACGATGGTCGACCTGGCAGGCTCCAGCTTCGACAGCCTGACAAACCTCGTGATCCGCACGAATGACAAATTGGTGCTGGGTGGCAGTATTGGTCCCTTCGGGAGTTCGGACCTCGCCGTGGTGCAGCTCGATGCCAATGGCATCCTCGATACCAGCTTCGGTACCGCAGGCATCGTGATACGTTCCATTGCCGCGGCAGATTCCTTCGAAGACATGGCCGTGCTGAGTGACAACCGCCTGATTGTCTCGGCCGGGGTGGGGATTTCCTTTCCGGAGTCTGGTGCGCTCATGCTCCTGACCAGCAACGGCAGTCTGGACACTTCATTCAATGCGACCGGGACACTGACGGCCCCGGATGGCATGGAGTTTATTTCCGTGGCTGAACAATCGGATGGGAAGCTCGTTGTCGGAGGGGTGCTTGATGTGAACGATTCGGGACTGTTCGCCGTGCGACGGTTCAATACCAACGGCACGGTCGATACCACCTTCGGGTCGAATGGCACGACAGTGACCGCATTTGGCTTGGAGTTGGCCTCCGTCTCGGAAGATTTGACGATCGCTCTGGACGGCAAGATCGTCGCAGTCGCCAACATTCAGGCGGGATATTCCCTGGGTGCCTTTCCGCCCGCGAACATCGGTCTCATCCGATTGAATTGGGATGGAAGCCTTGACGAATCGTTTGGATGTGGTGGCCGGGTGGTCTACACCGAAAACAACCACCTCTCTCCCAGCGGCATCGTGCTTGTCCCCGGCGGCAAGATCGTTGTGCTGGCGAACCAATTTGATACCGGCGTGAACCAATACCGCCTTGTGCGATTCAACGGCAACGCGGCCCCGGTGTTGGATAACTCGGGCACACCCTACGTGATCGCGCCGGCGGGATCTCGGTTGCCCATCGAAATGTCGAATGGGATTCTGATCACCGATCTGCTGGCCCGCGGAACCGGCGGGGATCCGATCACCGATACCGACGCTGGAGCCTTGGAGGGGATCGCGCTGACGGGCATCAGCAAGATCGACGGAAGCTTCGGCACGTGGGAATACACGCTGGATTCCAACACCTGGATCAACGTGGAAACGGCGGGGGCGCTGTCCGGTTCGAGCGCCCTGCTGCTGCCGGCGGATGCCAACACGCGCCTGCGCTTCGTCACCACGCTGATGCCGCGCCACAACACGCAGGCCAGCGACGGGTCTCCCCGCACGCCGGCGCAGGGTTTTCTGCCGCTGGAAACGAAGCTCGACACAGGAA
>JACRIH010000493.1 GCA_016235885.1 Planctomycetales bacterium
AGTGGAGTAATCCTTCTTTTTTCCGGAGCGACTCCTGCTGTGGTAAGCCGCTTATCATGGCTTAAAGATTTTCTTCCTCTGCCTGTTATGGAATTCTCTCACTTTGCAGGCAGCATAATAGGTTTTGGATTGCTCATCCTGGCAAGAGGCATTCAGCAAAGACTCGACGCAGCTTCGCGCTGCGCGGGCCGTTTGGAACAGGCGTGGCCGTGTATTCGTCGTTGATCGACACGCGCGGTGCCCCGCGACTTTACGCCTCAAGCTGCAATCCGTTCTTCGGCATGAAGGTTCTCGTCTCGACCGACCTCGGAAAGAAATTCAAGGAGACGAAGTCTGCTCCCGCCTTTCCAAAGGACGATGGGCGAGCGCTCGCCAACATCTGGTCACTCGAAGCGGGCAGCAACAAGAAGGAGCTCTGGTGTGGCGTCGAACCGGCATCGCTTTTCCGCAGCAGCGACGGCGGCGATTCGTGGGAAATGGTGCCGGGCATCAGCAACCACGAACACGCTCGACAGTGGCATCCCGGAAACGGCGGCCTCTGCATGCACACGATTTTGCGCGACGGGAATCGAGTGCATCTGGGCATCTCCACCGGCGGCCACTACCTGAGCGAAGACGGCGGCAACACGTTCACCGCCGCCAACAAGGGTGTCGGTGCCGGCTTCACCCCCGATCCGTTCCCCGAGTTCGGGCAATGCGTCCACAAGATTGCGGGCCACAAGGACGCGCCCGGCCGGCTCTACATGCAGAACCACGGTGGCTGGTCCGAATGGGATGGTCCTGGGGGATCGCGACCGGACATCGGCGTGCTGCGCAGCGACGACCACGGCAAGTCGTGGCGCTCGATCGCCAAAGGGCTGCCTTCCGACTTCGGCTTTCCGATCGTCGTGCATCCGCATGACCCCGATGTGGTCTACGTGATGCCGCTCGAACCGACGACTCGCACCTGTCCGGGCGGTGCGCCCGCAGTCTGGCGCACCGAAAACGGCGGCGATTCATGGGGGCGGCTCGCAGAGGGACTGCCGAAGAAGGAGAGCTTTTTCACGGTCCAGCGAGATTCGATGGACATTGACGATCTGAAATCGCCCGCGCTCTACTTCGGCACCACAACCGGCCAGCTTTGGATCGGCCGCGACGGCGGCGATGAATGGAGCTGCCTCTTCGACTCGCTCCCGCCAATCCATTGCGTGAAAGTCGCCGTGGTCTGAACGAGTCAAATCATCAAGCATGCTCCTGATCCTTATCTGGTCCGTCGCCGGCTTGGGGGTGGCGAAGATTGTGTTCGGCTGGTCGAAGTCGTTCCCGTTGTCGCTCGTCATGTTGTTTCTGACCGGAGCGCTCGACAACATCAGCGTGGTGATTCGTCATACGCTGGTGCAGTTGCAGACACCGAACGAAATGCGCGGCCGGGTGTCAGCCGTGAACACGTTGTTCATTGGCGAGTCGAACGAACTCGGAGGCTACGAATCGGGCGAAGTGGCCGCCTGGTTCAAGCGGCCGGGCGATCCGATGTTCGGCCCGATGCTGTCGGTGATCAGTGGGATTGGCACACTGCTGGTCGTCGCCGGAATCGCCGCCGTGTGGCCTCAGCTTCAGTGGTACGAACGGGGGCCATTGTCAGCAATGAAATCGTAGATCACGGGCGGCACTCCCAGCGTGGAGCAATGGGCGTGGGAAAGAGGCGGGAATGTTCTCCAAAATCACTACGACTCCCTGCGTGTTGTCCAGAGCGTGCCATCCAACCGTGGTGCTCTAATGATGGATGGAATTCATTTGATCCGTTGCTCTATGATTCACGTTGCACGGTCTACGTAAAAGTTGTCCGTAGATTTCGATGGCAGACGCTCTCAAATGGTGTCGAGGGTTGAGTCCATGAAGACAAACATCAACTCGTTTCTTGGCTGGTGTGGCTTATTCGGAATGGCCGCCAGTTACGCCGGCAGTTTCCTCGGCCTAGTTGGTGAACCCCTTTATGTCTTTTGTGCGTTCCTTGCCGGTGTCGTACTTACAGCGTGGTCATGGTATTCAGCCGAAACTGATTTGGAACAGGCCGTAGGGCTTGCTCCACCGAACAGACAACGACTGCACAGAGCAAGTGTGACACAACGTCGTGGTGCCCGTCTTTTGTTTGGTACCGCGGTTCTGAGTTTTGTGGGAGTTTGCTTTCTGGAGGGGACAAGTGTCTTCAACCTTGCCGACATACGAGAACGGATTGAATTGCAGAAGCGTGGCAATGAGGCGGACGAGATCATCATGTACGTTGGCCCCGAAGACGTGGTGAAATACGGAAAGGAACGGGTCGCTTTCGACGTTTACAAGCGTCCCCATCTCCAATGGTTGCAGGTCGAGGGAATTAATGTTGTTGTTGAAAAATACGAACCAGATCCGGAACCACACGGCCGATTGTGTTCACCAATGGCATTCTTCAGACCGCCAAGTGTGTTCTTTGCCAATATCGACGACTCCGTCGAAAATGGCAATCGGGTGTTTCCAACAAAGCATGTTGTGTTTACGAACGAAGGAATTCGATTTGACCCTTCGGCACTTGATCCGCTTGTGTTCATCGAAGACAACAAACCAGAGACATTTCAGATCAGAGTCAATGCAACAAAGCCGGGCGTGTACACCTACAGGTTGCAAGTGCGAATGAAGTACATGTGGAGGAAACAATGCTGGTACTCGAATTCACGCAAGTGCCATTTTCGGTTTGCAACCAGTGGCAAACTTTCGCCAACACCGAACATCGAACTTGATGCTCCTCCCGGACCAGGAACTGACGGTGTTGCACCCGCACCAGCACGTCACGATGCGCTACCCCCTCTTCCAGCGGGAACGGCCCCTCCAGCATGACCGGTCTTGAAAGTCAGAGTCATAGGCAGTGACTCGCACTGTTAGGCACAACCTACTTCTATTCTTCCGACTCCCGCAGCTTGGCGAGGACGGCGAAATCTTCCAGCGTGCTGGTGTCCTGGACTCGTTCGCGGCCGGCGGCGATGTCGCGGAGGAGGCGGCGCATGATTTTTCCGCTGCGCGTTTTCGGCAGGGCATTCGTGAAACGGATCTGGTCGGGAGTCGCCAGCGCACCGATCTGTTTGCGAACGTGATCGCGCAGCTCGATCTTAAGTGCCTCGCTGTCTTCCGTGATCTTCAGTGTCACGAAGCAGCAGATGCCTTCCCCTTTGATCTCGTGCGGAAATCCAACGACTGCGGCTTCGGCGACTTTCGGGTGTGAGACGAGAGCGCTTTCGACCTCCATCGTACTCAGACGATGACCGGCGACGTTGAGCACGTCGTCCACGCGGCCCATCACCCAGAAATAGCCGTCCTCGTCGCGACGCGCACCGTCCCCCGCGAAGTAGCAGCCGGGGATTTCGGTGAAGTACGTCTGGATGAATCGGTCGTGGTCACCCCACAGCGTGCGGAGCATCGACGGCCACGGCTGACGCAGCACCAGCAAGCCGCCGGAATTCTTGGGCAGGCTCTGGCCGTCCTTCGACACGATGTCGGGGACGACTCCGGGGAGCGGCAACGTGCAGCTTCCCGGCTTGGTCGTGGTGACGCCGGGGAGCGGGCTGAGCATGATCGCGCCGGTTTCGGTCTGCCACCACGTATCGACGATCGGGCAGCGTTCGCCGCCAATCGTGCGGTGATACCACATCCACGCTTCGGGGTTGATCGGTTCTCCCACCGATCCCAGCAACCGCAGGCTGGTCAGGTCGAATTTGTTGGGCCAGGCGTCGCCCCATTTCATGAACGCGCGGATGGCGGTCGGAGCCGTGTAGAAAATGTTCACGCGATACTTTTCGATCAGCTCCCAGAACCGCCCCTCGTTCGGCCAGTTGGGAGCGCCCTCGTACATCATAGTCGTCGCGCCATTGGCCAGCGGTCCGTACACGATGTAGCTGTGACCGGTCACCCAACCGATGTCCGCCGTACACCAGTAGGTGTCTTCGTCCTTGAGATCGAACACCCACTTGGACGTCATCATCGTGCTGAGCGAATAGCCGCCAGTCGTGTGCAGCACCCCTTTCGGCTTCCCCGTGCTGCCCGATGTGTACAGGATGAAGAGCGGATGTTCGGCGTCGAGTTCCTCCGCATCGCATTCGGCGGAGATGTCGGACATGAGGTCGTGCCACCAGTAGTCGCGGTCGGGAACCATCGTCACGGCCGATCCCGTGCGGCGCACGACCACCACCTTCTGAACCGACGGCGACTTGGCCAGGCTCTCGTCGACCGCTTGCTTGAGCACCACTTCTTTCCCGCGCCGCCAGCCACCGTCGGCGGTGACGACCACCTTGGTTTGGGCATCGTTGTTCCGATCGGCCACGGCATCGCTCGAAAATCCACCGAAGATGATCGAGTGCGGCGCACCGATCCGCGCACACGCCAGCATGGCGATGGCGAGTTCGGGGATCATCGGCATATACAACGTGACGCGATCGCCGGTCTTGACGCCGAGTTTCTTCAACACGTTCGCGAACTTGCACACCTCGCGATGCAGGTCTTGGTACGTCAGTACGCGCGTGTCGCCCGGCTCCCCCTCCCAGATGATCGCCGCTTTGTTCTTCCGCCACGTCGTCAGATGCCGGTCGATGCAATTGTACGACACATTCAGCTTGCCGCCGACAAACCATTTCGTGTTCGGCATCGCGCCATCGAGAACCTTGTCCCACTTCTTGAACCAGTGCAGATTGCTGGAAATGTCGCCCCAAAAGCCCGCCGGGTCGTCCTTGGCTCGCTGCCACATCGCCTGGTACTCGGCCTCGCTCTTGATATTCGCCGTCGCGGAGAACGCGGCGGTGGGCGGAAACCTGCGAGTCTCGTGCAAAACACTGGTGATATTGTGGTGGGCCGGTTCAGTCGCCATGAGTGCGGTCTCCTGAGTTCATTCCGCCGGGATGGATGCCATTGGGATGGATGCCATTGGGATGCAAAGTTGGTTCGTCAAACGCCGCCGAGTCATGCTGGAAGCGACTCTGTCGAAGCGGCGGTCGATCTTAGGAGGCGCGTTTGGGAGTGTCAACGAGCCGGAATTGTGAGGCGGAGGCTGCGATACTCGTTGTGGGAAAGAGCACAATCCGTAGGTCCGCCCCCTTCGTCCGGGTGCATGAAAAGGAATCCCGAGACCTGTAGCCCAGGCCCTTGTGGCCTGTACGAATTCCCGAAATGCGAGATTCAATCGAACCACAAGGGCTCGGGCTACAGTGGCCTCTGCGGAAATCCTGTCATGCACCTCCCTGGTCCGATCGGACCGATGGGTCCGGCCACGTTGGGCTGCGGCCGAGCAAAGCTCGACCCGTTCTGGAAATGACATCGGTGGGCGTGTACATTCTGTCTGCTGCGTCGGTACACACGATGACCTCGGGGCGGCGAGAACTGTCAGTCAGCGAATTTGAACTCCACCTTTTCGGAATGTTGTGGACATGGGCCTAGACAAGAAAAAAAAGCAGGTGTTCAAGATTTCGCTGGACATCGAAGCCGACGAAAAGGCGCGGGCGCTCAACCCACCCAAGTCGAAGAAGAAAAAGCGACACGCGTTCGACATGAAGCAGGCCCTCAAGATATTGGGGGGGATGCTGGCGTTCGCATTGTTGATGTGGCTGATCGGCTGGTACGACATCTTCTCGCCGCCACCTCCCAAATTCGCACCGTCCGACGACGCCGAGAAGGCCCAGATCAACGCTCAGCACCAGCAGTTGCAACAACGCACGAGTGAGCGGGCACCCGCATTGCGCTCATCGCCGTGACAATCGGAGCCTTCTCGCGTTGAAGTCGTCAATTTCTTGGCGAGCGGGGCGTGTCGGCCAACTGCCGTCGATTTGTCCGCAGGTGCTGATACAATCGTGCCGATGGATTTATAGCGGAAGTCGCCAGACTTCAGCCCCCACCCTGCCCGAATTCGGCCGAGTTCGGTGACACCTTCGAGAGATTTCGGGAATGCTGAACATTCTGTCCGGAAATCGAGGCGTGCGATTCTGCGACGGCGTCAGTCGTCGCGAAGCGCTGCAGGTGGGCGCTCTGGGCACGCTCGGCCTCGGGCTGCCGTCACTGCTTCGAGCCAACGCAGTATCCGCCGCCGAATCGACTTCCGGACACCACACGTTTGGCCGG
>JACRIH010000494.1 GCA_016235885.1 Planctomycetales bacterium
ACGGCGACATTCGCCGTCAGCACCGCAGCCACAAGGGGTGCCTGGGGAGGGTTCATTGCCGGCGAAGTGAAATTGTACTTTTGATAAAGCTGCCCTTGGTCCAAGTACGGGAGCAGCATCAGACCCCAAGAGGCGGCGTTGAGTCCCAACGCTGGCGGCGTGGCGTAGTATCCAAACGGAAACCGTCCGGCGGCATCGTGATAGTTGTGAAAGGCCACACCCAACTGTTTGAGGTTGTTCCGGCACTGAGTCCGCCGTGCGGCCTCGCGTGCTTGCTGCACGGCCGGCAGCAAGAGGGCGATCAGGATGGCAATGATCGCAATGACAACCAACAACTCGATCAAAGTAAAACCGACCCGACGAAAATGCCGTGACTTCGATACCTGCATGATTGACCTCCCTGGAAAAAAGAAATGAAACGACGGGAACACGCGGTCGTCAAAACTTACGGAAGAAGTATTGAATGACGCAGAACTGCGGAGCAAAGGCTACATTTCACCCGCAATGGATGCAAGGCGGTGATGTCAATTCAGCTCGGCTGGTTCAAATTCTACCCGGAAGAAATCCAGGGTGAGACCTGTGCCAGCCCACCGACAGCTAGTGGATGGGGGGGGAGCCGACACACGGTGTGCCGAGACCGGTTTCAAATCCGGTCGAGCGTGTCCAGCCAGCGGGACATCTCGTCCGCGTAGTTCGAGGGGTACTCGGTGGCGCCGTCTTCGATGACCCGGAATGTGACCGGGAATTTCAGGCCGCGCAGTCCGGTGGCCGTGGCTGAGGTGGCCTTGTGCTGGGCGTCGTTGGCGAAACTGTACAGCAGAAACTGGACGCGGTGTTCGGGTTCGTTGTCGGGGGGCGGCGCGGTGAGCGGCGTCTGAACCATGTTCACGCCGTGGAACAGGTCGCGGTGTTTGAACGCGAGTTGGTACGCGAACGGTCCGCCCGTCGTCATGCTGTGCAGCACGACGCGGCTTTTGTCGATCGCGTATTTTTCGAGCATCAATTCGACGGCGTCCTTCACGAACTCGGACTCGTCCACGTTCCAGCCGAGCGGCTGTTTGGCTTTGGGAGCCAGCAAGATGATCCCCTTCTCGTCGCACAGCGGCTTCCAGTGCTTGGTGATGTCGGCTTCCATCGTGTCGCGACCGGGGTGAATCCAGACCAGCAGCGAATACCGATGGTCGGCGTTGTAGTCTTCCGGCACGTAGGCCCAGAACTTGTGCTCGTGAGCCGGCATGTCTTCCTCGAACCTGCCGAGTTTCGGACCTGCCTTGTCGGCCGCGGGTGCCGCGCCCGGCGGAACGGCGACGGCTCGCAGGTCGTCGGCGATCGTGTCGGGGATGGACGCCAGCGCGACTTCGATCTCTCGCGACGCGGTGCCGCGGCGCACGGTCAGCTTGACCTTGTCTCCTGGCCGCTGGCGGCTGATCTGATCGAGGAGCGCGGACGAAGTGGTCGCGTCGCGACCCTGACAGCGCACGATCACGTCACCTCGTTCGATCCCCGCCTGCTTGGCCGGACTGTCGGCGAAGACGTAACGCACGGTGACGCCCAACACCGCCGGAGCCGACACCGCTTCGCGATTGGGCAGCACGCCGAGGTACGCCGATTCATACGGAACGAGCTTGTCCACCAGCGTCAGGTCGCGAGACAACTCTTCGGTGCCGCGCTTGACCTTCACGACGATCTTGTCCCCCGCATATTTGTTTCCCAGCGCGTGCAGAATCTGCGCGTGCCGGGCGATCTTCCGCCCGTCGATCTCGACGATCTGATCCCCATCCTTGAGCTTCGCGTCATACGCCGGCGACCCGTATCGCACGCGGTCGATGGTCGGCTGCCCTTCGTAGATGTCGCGCCCCTTCACGGTGATTCCCATCAAGCCTGGAAACAAATCTTTCCCCAGCTTGAGCCGCGGCAGCGCCGCGTACACATCGGCCAGCGGAATCGCGAACCCGATCCCCGAATCGTACCACTCGACTCCCGCCACCTGCCCCGTGGCCTGCGGCGACAGCGGCACGAGCACGCCTAGCACACGCCCTTCGATGTCGATCAACGGGCCACCGTAATTCACTGGCGAGATTTTGGCGTCGGTCTGGAGAGCCTTCCCCCAAATCCGCTTCACCGCGCTGACGATCCCCAGCGATACGCTCGGCTGCGGCGAGTTGTACGTCCGCCCGAGCGCGATCGCCCATTGCCCGACCTTGATCCCGTCGTCAGGAGCGGCCTGAGCCGGCGTGAGCGACAAGTTGTCTCCGGCGACCTTCAGCAACGTGAGCATCTTCGACTGATCCATCGCCACCTGCTCAGCGGGAAACCGGCGTCCGTCCGCGAGCGTGACCAAAATCGAAGCCGGCTTGGACGCGAAGTTGAATGCGCTGGAGATCACGTACCCATCGGCCGACACCACGACGCCCGTGGTCGGAGCCGTCCCCGTGAGCACCTGTCCCACTCGATCCAACCCGCCGACCGTTTCAATCCGCACCACACTCGGCGCTACCAACGCCACCGCCTGCTTGACCGCTTCCTCTTCGAGGGCTTCCAAATCTTGAGACGGCTGCTGTGCAAGCAAGGAGGAAAGCGTCATCCCACAGGGAAGGATTAACGCCAACAAACCCGTGATGATCCACGATCTCATAAAATTCTCTTTCGTGTCTTTCGCGTGTTTCGCGGGAACTCGTCAAAGCTATTTCGGACTCGGCTGCAACGGAATCGCAAAGTGATGGCTGGTGATCCGAAACCGGTGTCGCAGGTAAAACCGATGCGCGTCGAATCGCTGGACGCCGGAATCCAAATGCACCTGATCGCAACCGGCCTCTTTCGCCAAATCAATCAGCCACGCGAGCAATCGTTCGCCGTGACCGCACGACCGTCGGGCATCATCCGTCACCAGATCATCGACGTACAGAAACTTTCCCCAGGCGAGATTCTCCAGCAACCGAAAACCCGTCACCGCGACCACGTCATCGCCGTCGGTGAGGTAAGCCAGCCGGAAGCCACTCTGCTGTTGACGCCGCACGCGGGCCACGGCATCGTCGGGATCGATCAGATGCGGACGCAACTGCCGCAGTACGGGCAGACAGGCCACAATCTGTTCGTCGGTCTCGGCCAACTGAATGGGAGTCGAATTCATGGCTTCTTCTTCGGCACCGGCAGTTCGACCGTGATCAATCCGTTGCCGCGACGCAGCACGAGTTTCAAGCGGTCGCCCGCTTCGAGTTTTCCCAGAGCTTCATCGAACGCGCGGCACGATTGGATGAGTTCGTCGTTCACGAACAGCACGAGATCGTTTGGCTTGATTCCCGCCTGCGCGGCGGCGGAGTCGTCGAGCAGGCTGTCCACGAACGCGGGCGTGCGGACGATCACATCGGGAACCAGCACCAGCCCGAAGTCGAACGCCGAATAATTTCGCGGCTTGGCCGGCTGACCATCGTCGGAGGGCCTGGTCGTTTTGGGAGTGAACTTGCCGGTGATGATTTCGCCGACCGCCGTGCGAATCTCGCCGATCGGGATCGCATAGTTGATCCACGTGTTGGACTGCGCGTTGCGGAGTTCCTTGCCGATCATCGCCACGAGTTCGCCCGTGCGCGTCGTGACCACGCCGCCTCCCGAACCGGGGTTGTTGGTGATTGCGTCGATGACGTACACGGGGCCGGAATACGGCGTCTCGAACACACCGCGTCGAGCAGTCAGGTTCGTGCGCGCGGCAATGACCCCATGCATCACCGAAACCGGTTCGTCACCGGCGGCCACTTTGAACATGTTGCTGAACGCCCAAACTCGCGTACCGGGGACGGCGGCCACGGAATCGTCGAGCTGGAAGTGCGGGAATTCGTCGCCGTCAATCTTGAGCACCGCCAGATCGAGCGCCGGTTCGGCTCCAACAACCACCGCGTCGAATCGCCGACCGTCGTGCAGGATCACCTTCACGGTCTTCTCGTCGAGCACATGGCTCCACACTGTGACGATGTGCCCTTCGGCGCTGACGAGAAAACCCGAACTGTATCCGTAGAGACCTTTCAGCCCGCCCGAACCGAAGATCTTGACGATCCGCTGATCGACCGTGGATATCGCGGTGGCCGGAGACTCGGCGCGAACGACGCCGCATGCCAGCACGACGGCGGTGGTGACAAAGACTTTGCGGATTTTGTGACGAATGGAATTCACGGGAACCTTTCAAACCTTATTTGGACTCGACCGGTTGACTCGACGTCAGTGAGCACTTTTGGATCACGAACGTGGCGAACTCATGTTCCGCATGCCGCACCAGCCAGCGATTCGGAAACGTCCGCGTTGGTGACTTGCCGTCATTCAAGCCAGCGAGGTCTCCCGCCGCTCCGTCGGTGAAGTTTTGGAATCGGATTTCGCAGGGATCGACATCGTCGCCCCGTTGCAGGTTGAATCCGACGAGCGTTCCCCGTTCGCGGCTGAAGAACCAGTGCGACTGCACGCCGGTCAATTCGGCCATCACCACGTCCACCATCTCACCGCGACCGTCCAGCGGTTCGCTGCCGAGATAGTGGAAATCACTGAACACCTTCGGTCCCTTCGTCAGCAGCAATTTAAAATGCTGGACGGCCATGAGCAGTCCGCCTGTGCCCTCCGGTTCGTCTTCGGCGTCGGCCTGCGGTCCGAGCACCTGTAGAAAGCTCTGCTTGTCGGCTCCGATGACCAGCCCAATCCCCTTTTCCGCGACGGTGAACTCAAACGGCCGACCGTCTCCGGCCGTGCCTCCGAGCTTCCATGAGCCCGTCAGCGAGCTGAAGTCGCCGAGCGACTTGAGCCCCTTCAGCGCCCGTTCCTGCTCAACCTTGTTGAAGTAGTAGTTTGCGAATCCGGGCTTCGTTTCGAAGAGTTTCTTCAAATGCTCGGGAACCGGCGCGGGAGGCGGCGCGGCGGGTGTCGTCGGTCGCGGCGCCTTCTTCTTGCCGTCGGGTTGCGGCTTGTCATCGGGCCTGGGTTGCGGCTGCTGAGGCTGCTTCTTCGGTTGTTCGAGGAATTCCGACTTGCGATGCACGCCGCGCAGGCCGACCAGGATTTCCTGCTTTTTGTCATCTCGGCGGAACACGAGCGGCAGCTTCCAACCCTTCGGATAGATGCCGAGCACATTCTTGTACTGGTTGACGCTCCGCAGCGTCCGTCCCGCGAAGGACACGATTTCGTCGTCCACACGCAGGCCGCGGCGGTACGCTTCGGACTCTTCGAGGATGCGGTCCACGACGATGGCTCCATCGTCGCGCGTGGTCACGGTCGCGCCGAGCGTGGCATGGTCCACGATTCGCCCGCTGCGCAAGTGATCCATGAAATGCTTGATCTGATTGATCGAGATCGCGTACCCCGCGCCGGAATTGACTCGCCCGCGCTTCTCGAACGACCCGCGCCCGTTGATCCCAATCACTTCGCCCGCCGCGTTGAACAGCGGTCCGCCCGAGTTGCCGGGGTTGATCGAAGCGTCCACCTGGATGCAGTCGGTGTATTCGAGAATCGTCCCGGCGGGATACTGATAGCGATGCACGCCGCTGACCGTGCCGTACGTGACCGTAGGCGCAAAATCGGTCGCCAGCAAAAACGGGTTCCCCATCGCGAAGCACCAGTCGCCGGCGGCCACCACGTCGCTGTCGCCCAGCGGTGCGTGCGGAAAGTCGTCGCGTCCGAGCAGCTTGACGAGCGCCACGTCACCGGTCGGATCGATGCCGACAATCACCGCGTCGTACAGCACGCCGTCGGACAACCCACACTTCATGAAGTTGCCCGACCCACTGGTGACGTGGTAGTTCGACAGCGCGTACCCATCGGCCGAGATCAACACTCCCGAACCGCCCCCCTGTCCGCCTCGCGCGAAAATGGCCACCACCGCAGGGGCCGCTTTCTCGATGACCGCGATCCGCTGCCGTTCAGATTTCAACACGACTGGGTCGGCGGCGTGCGCATGCAAGGAGGCACAAATCAGCAGCGCGGGCACAGCCAGAAATCGGACTCCGCAAGGTTGTCGTTGTCGCATGTTTGAATCCTCTACGCTGTGATGCTGACCCGGCCCGCTTCCACTGACGGTTCAGGAATCTCCTCACCATGTATCTTCAGCCCTTCGATGTGGAATTCAATCGCTTCCCGAATGCGGCGTTGGACATCCTGTCGCGTCTTCCCTGTGGCAATGCAGCCGGGTAGGTCGGGAACATAGGCCGACCAGTTGCGCTGGCCACGTTCAAAAAGAACTGTGTAACTTTTCATGAGTCGTCTTCTAGTTGAGCCTGCCGGAGAACACTTCGCAATGTCTTCGGGTGGACATCGTCAGGGAGGTGCCCGGACACGGTCACTGTTCCCAACTTGGTGGGATGGCACAATTGTCTGTGACTGCCCCGCATGCGATCCACGTACCAGCCATCCTTCTCCAGTGTCTTCAACAGTTCGCGAACTTTGACGGGCATTGTATGTCGTTGCCAGTGCGCGAGGCATAGTTATTTCACGACGCGGGCTTCGGCCAGATCCAGGTGGTCACCAATGTCCAGCAGGTCGGACAGTTCGGTTCCCTTGCAGAAGTCACAGAGGATTTCGAGATCGCGAATGTCGGTCACATCCACGTCGAGCGGTCGCGGCGAATCGCCGTCACGAAGTTCCGCGTCGAACAGCACCTTGCCGTCACCACGCACAACAAGGTACACGTAACCACCGACGCCTCGCAGCCGGTCGTCGATCCCTGCCACGGCGTGAAACCGCCGATAATCGCCACCGATCCGGTAGCGGAGCGTGGTCCGCGAGTGCAGGGCCAGACCGCGCGAGTACGCTTTGCCGCCAAGGCTGATCGGCCCGCCATCGAGATTCGTGTCGCGGCGGTACGGGAACAGAAATACGTCTTCCTTAACCAGCTTTGGAAACAGAACTTGGAACAGCGTTTCGTACTTCACCTCGCGCGGGTCGAGACGCGACAGGTACTGCACCTTGCCGCGAGACAGATCGATGCTCCGCAGCTTTTCGACCGGGACGACGACTTGCGGCCCGGCGACCAGTTTCGCGGTGAACTGACTTCCGTCCCAGGCAACCGAATCGAATTGCAGGACATCGCCGCCATCAACCTGGACCTGTCCAATCCCGTTCTTCGGTGCCGGGCCACGACGGCGGTAAATCCAGCCGTACACTTTTTCGCGGTTGACGGCGATTTCATCACCATCGAGCAGGAAGCCGAGTTGCTTGTCGTTCAGTTCACCGATCACGCCAGTCAGGTGGTCGAGCGAATCGCCCGTTTCGTTTTTCTTCAGCACGACGAGAGCGTCCTGCTTGAACTCGCGGCCAAGGATGGCCGACCACGCTTCGTTCATTCGTGTGGTGGGTGGCTTGAGTCGCACGTGAGCCACCGCCGCCAGAGGCACGGTGAGTTCTCCGAAGCTCACGGTGTCGAGCTTGAGTGCCGCACCCGTGGTCGCGAGTTGCGTGCATTGAAGTTTCGTTCCATCGGCCAGCGTGACGACGCTACCAGTCACGGGAGCCGGCACGGAGGGTGGCGTCTGAAAGCGAACTTCGAGCACGTTCACCAGCGGCAATTCGACGTCACGAGTATCGCCACCGTCGCCCACCTTGATCGTCATTCCCTTGTCGGTCAAACGGACGACAGATCCCTTGTGAGTTTCTGATTGGAGCGTCTCGACTTCGACTGGCGGAAGTTGAGCCAACCCGGTCAGTAGGATGACGTGCCAGACGATCGAACCCATCGACTCACCAACTTTCACACCATTGTTTCACCGCGGCCCGGAGGGGAGCGCGTTCGATTCCCAACTCGCTCCCCTCCGGGTCGCGGACAAACGAGCCTATTTCTTTTCTTCAGTTCGCGTCGCCAGCTTCTTGAAATACTGTTCGACGGCGTCGCGGTAATTGGCGGGGAAGTCTCGCGAAATCTGATCCTTCGCGCGGGCTCGCGACTTGTCCGGCAGCGCGCCCCAGCCACCTTCGTTCTTCATCTTTTTCTTATCCACGTTGCCCGGTGCGGTGGCTCCCTTCACGCTGCTGTCTTGAGCCGCATTGCCCGACTGGTTGCTGTTGCCACCCTGACCGCCGCCACCGCCGCCGCCACCCTGCTGCTGTTCGATCTTTTTGATGAGTTCGTCGAGCGAAGCGACGATTTCATCTTCGACCTTTCTGACCTTTGGCCCCGTGCGACCCAACGTCAACCGCCGTTCGACGTCTTTCATCTTGCGGGAGATTTCATCCAGCGATTCGTCGCGGAGCGCTTCGAGATCGCTCTGCATGAGACCGGCGAGCGTGGAGTAACGCACGGGCACGTCGGGCGTCTTGTTGAGCAGCCGATCGAGCGTCTTCAACCCGTCTGCCTTCTTGAGCAGGCGGTGCTCGCAGACCGCCTTGAAGAACAGCCAGCTTGCGGGATCGGACACGTCGTCCAAACCGGGAGCTTTGAGGACTTCGAGCGCCTCGTCATACATCTGCCGGTGTGCGAGGTAGCGACCGTAGTACAACCGCACGTGCGCGACGTAGAACAGGCCGAACGCCTCGTTCGTCAGCGGCTTTGCCTCGGGGGCGAGTAGCGGAGCCAAACTCAGCCGGCACGCTTCGACAAATGCCTTCGTCTCGGGGTCGGCCAGACTGAACGAGCGGATGACGAGTTCGAATCGTTCGTCAGCGGTTGGCGGAGTCTCGCCGAACGCCCACAACTTGCCGATCTCGGTCAGCACGTCCTTGTCCTTCACGCTTTGCTCGGCCACCCACTGCAACGTTTTGGCACGGATGACGTCAGCCGGAGGAACCTTGACCGGTTGAGCTGGTGGGCCGTCTGCCGCCAATACGACGCGGATCGAAAGCATCGCAAGCAAGCCGACCAGACCCACCATCGAGTTTCGCTGAGTTTGCATTTGTCGCCTCGCAAGGTTCATGATCCTCCCCTCTCCCCGTTCCGGGGAGAGTGGGAGTCGTTGTCACTTATTCTTTCCGGTCGCCAGATCGTACGTTGCCTGCTGGATGCGGGCCTGACGGTCGGCCAACCGTTGGAGTTGTTGAACCAAACCGGTCTCGAGCGCCTGTTCTCCCTGGACCTGCGAACCGAGTTGCCGCGTGCGATTGTTCACGCGAAGTTGCAGCGAGCGGAGCATTTTCAGTTCGGCCAGTTGATCGACGAGCGCCTGATCCTGGGGTTGCTGGTCCTTCTGTTGCTGCTGCTTTTTCTTTTTCTCGTCGTTCTTCTCCATCTCCTTCTGCAGCGCGTCGATCATTTCTTCGAGAGCGTCGATGATGTCGCGTTCGATGGCTTGCGTCAGTTCGGCGACGTCCGTGCGGTCCAGCCGTTCGGCCACGTGCCGCATGTCGTCTCGCATTTGTTCGACAGCCTCGGGGAACGCCACTGCCGAACCCTCTTCACGCAGCAGCGTGAGTGCCTTGGTCGCTTCGATCGCGATCTCGTCTTCCTGGCGAGCGAGTTGTGCGGCTCGGCCGACGACGCGGGTGCTCATTTTTTCCGACGGTGACGTTTTGTCGAGCTTGACCGTCCCGTCATAAACCAAAAGCTGCTGAGCCAGCATGCGCTGGAAGCGGGCCTCGAGCGCGGCCAGCTTCCGCATCCGTTCTTCCTCGCGGAGTTGCCGCAGGATGTCTTCGAGCTTCTCTTTCGCGGCGATCAGTTTCTTCAGTGCCTCGTCTTGGTCGTCGGAAGCTTCCTGATTCTGTTTCTTCTTCAGCTTCTCGATCGCCTTTTCCATCTCACGCTTGGCTTGTTCGAGTTCCTGTCGTCCAGGCGTTTTGTCCTGCTGCGGTTGCTGCTCTCCCTTTTGATCGTCCTGCTGTTGCCCGTCCTGAGGTTTCCCGTCTTGCGGCTGGCCATCTTGAGGCTGTCCGTCCTTGGGTTGACCATCTTTGGGTTCGCCATCTTTCGGCTGGCCCGGTTTGGAACTCTTGTCCCCCTTCTTCTTGTCGCCATCCTTCTTGTCACCCGGTTTCGCTTTCTTGTCACCGGTCTTCGGCTTCTCCCCGTCCTTGTCCTTCTTGTCCGCATCGGCCTTGTCGGCGTCACTCTTGTCGCCGTCTTTGTCGCTCGGCTCGCCATCCTTCGGCTCGCCCTCGCCGTCTTTCCCGTCCTTCGGTTTGCCGGATTGACCGTCCTTCGATTTCTCGTCGCCTCGTTTTTTGGAGCCGTCCTGCTTCTTTTCGTTCTTCGACGCGTCGTCCTTGTCGATCTTCTTGCCGAGGTCGCCGGTCTTCTCGGCGACTTTTTCCTGACGACCCGCCAGCCCATCGGCCGGTTCGCCTCGTTCGGTCGCGGCGCGGACGTCTTTTTGCTGGCCGATCAGCTTGTTCAAGTCCTTGAGGTACGCTTCGAGACGCGCCTTCTCGGCGGCGATTTCTTTCGCGCGGTCTTCGCTCAGCAGCAGGTCGAGCAGCCCCTGCAGTTGCGACATGAGCTCGCCCTGCTGCTCGATCGCGTCGCCGAACTTGTCCTGCTTGAGGAGTTCGACCACGCGGAGCATGCGATCGTAATTCAGGTCTTCGCGACTCCGGCCGATGGCCCGCACGAGCAACGTGGCGCGATCGGGATCGGTTTTGCGAAGCACTTCCGCCAGCTTGAGGAGCGTTTCTTCGAACCGTTTGTAAC
>JACRIH010000498.1 GCA_016235885.1 Planctomycetales bacterium
CAATGCCGGAACGAGTTGCAACACGCTCCACGCCGGCTCCGCCGTGCGAATCGCGGATATTGGGTTTCCGATCAACAAGCTGCCCGCTGTCCCGTACGTCGTGAATTCCCTGACTGACCCCGCGCGAGGTAGCTTCGGGAGCAATCACGTGGGAGGAGCGCACTTTTTGATGTCCGATGGTGCCGTGAGATTCGTCAACGAAAATATTGGCATCACCTTGTATGCGTCGCTGGGAACTCGAAGAGGCAAGGAAGTCATCAACAATTTCTGAAACCGGCGATGAGCAACCCAGTCTCCCTCGCGGCGGCTGGGTTGTTTTGCGCCGGTACAGACACCGTGGCCCTTTCGCTCCACGAGAGACAAGCCGATGGACCATCCGGCGTCAATTGACAGTCGAACGTCTCGTCCGTGAATTAGTCCACGTCTCGCGGAGAGCTTGTGAATCAATCGCCACAGGGCTTGTCCCAGTGGTTCCCGCGATTCTGCGCTACTCGAATCTCCCGAGGAATTTGGTAGCTCAAAAGTGCGGGAACCACCCCAACGAGCGGGGTGGCGGGATTCTTTCACAGACTCGGAGCGAGACGGCATACAATTGTCCACCCGTTCGACTTCCCTCCGGACAGTCGAACTCTCTTTCGCATGAGCCGTCCTCGGACATGTCATCTCCACTGGGGAATGTGCCTCGCGATGCAGGACGTGACAACGGTGGATGGCTCATCCACCGGCTGATGGCACCGACGGATGCCGCGTCGATGGCCTGCCTGCGAATCGTTCTCGGACTGATCGCGCTGTGGGAAAGTGTCCGATTCTTTCGTAACGGTTGGATCGACGCTTTCTATGTGGCTCCGAGCTTTCATTTCGCCTACTTCGGGTTCGAGTGGGTTCGTCCACTGCCCGGCGTGGGAATGCATCTGGTGTTTCTCGGAATCGCAATGACCGGCTTCGCTGTAGCGGTCGGATACCGGTATCGCGTGGCGATCACTCTGCTGACGCTGGGCTGGGTTTATGTCTTTCTGCTCGATGCCACGACCTACCTCAATCATGCCTACCTGATCGGCCTGATCTGCGTGCTGATGTCGGTGCTGCCCATGCCACGGCTGTGGTCGCTTGACGCCTGGCTTCACCCGCGCCTGCGTTCGGATACGGCTCCGACCTGGACTTTGTGGCTGCTGCGCTTCCAGATCGCAGTCCCGTACGTCTTTGGTGGCGTCGCCAAGCTGGACTCGGATTGGCTGCACGGTCAGCCGTTGCAAATGTGGATGTCGCGGATGACGCACGTCCGCACTTGGGTGCCAGCCTTCGGAGAACACTGGCTTGCGCTGGTGTTTAGTTACGGAGGACTGCTCATCGACCTGGGTATCGTTCCACTGCTCCTGTGGAGACGAACGCGCACCGTGGCCTTTCTAACCGCAGTCGCTTTCCACGCGATCAATTCGATCCTGTTTCAGATCGGCGTGTTTCCGTGGCTGATGATGTTTGCCACCACGATTTTCTTCGAACCGGACTGGCCGCGACGCTGCCTGCGGAAAGCGCTGGGTGTGTCCGTTCAGTCGCTGGCCCCCACCATTGCAACGACCACGCGCCACCGCTTGATCCTGATCGCCGTGACACTCTGGATCGCGGTCCAAATCCTCATCCCGTGGCGACACCTGCTGTATCCCGGCGACGTGGCCTGGACGGAAGAAGGTTATCGATTCTCCTGGCGCATGATGCTGACCGACAAGGTCACAGCCTTTCGGATCACGGCGACCGGCTTGGCGAACGGAGGGACGTCTCCCATCGATCCGTACGTCTATCTGACTCCGCGTCAGGTGGACAAGATGAGCCAGTATCCGGAGATGATGGCAGAGTTCTGCCGGTTCCTCGGTAGCGAACTGCGACAGACCGGACATCCCAATGCACGGGTGCAGGTGTTCGCCCTCTGCTCGCTCAACGGGCGGAAGCCTCAGCTTCTCGTCGATCCCAAGGCGGATTTGTCTCGTTCCACTCGCAGCCTTCGACCGCAACCTTGGATTCGACCGCTGACCGAACCGCTGCCGCCCGAGCCGTGGCTGGTCCCCATGAATCAGTGGGAACGCCTGGTCATCGGAACGCCGAGAGTCAAATCAGAACCCTGACAAAACTCCGTCACCGAATCAACCAGCCGAGACAGACCAAACCGTCAAAAGTCTCCGACCAAATCACCGCCGGAAATCGTGTTGAGTGCCCGGAGCGTTTTGAAATCGATGTTCTGATTGATGAACCGGACACCACCATCGACCAAGAGGCCGTTGCAACCACCAATGTGCAGGCTCTTGGCACCATGCTGACCGTCGGCGTTGGGAAAACAGGGCATGCGGTGCTGCGAATTGTTGGTGCAGCCATGAACATCATCCGGCATCCGGGTGGGATCGCCCGAGTCGTTGATTCCAAAACAATCCCCCCATCGGTCGCAACCGCCGACCACGATTCCGCGACCGAGTGCCCACGTGCCGCGAGGATCATTCGGATCTGGTCCCGATCGGATTTCCCAGACGGCGATCGAATTGGACGCGCCATCCGTCACGGAGGCCATCTTGGCGGCTCCCGAATTGCCCATCAGCCCCTTCTGCGCGGGCAGCAACGCCGTGTAGCCGGTCGAATTGTCGATCGTCACCTGGCTCCCGTAGTTCGCACCGTAGCAACTGCGAGCCCACGGACCGTTGTACTTTTGCAGATTGGTGCTGGCCTTCGCAAAAATGTCGGACGGGCAGGCGTAGAACGGAAGAAACGTCCCCCGGACCGCGGCATTCGTACTGGGTGCGGGAGAACTCATCGCCTGGAGCGAGTTGTACTGGTTCCACAACACGGTCTGATCGAGTTCGGGCAGGATGGACACGGCCCAGGTGATACCGTACTCGGCGGAACAATTCTCGCCGTCGAACACGCAAGTCAAACCGAGTGCGGACGGGTCGCGAAACGACAACCGCGCCGGGGGAAAGAACTCCGACCGGTTCAGATAGTTGTGCAAAGCCAGCCCGATATTGTGGAGATTGTTCCGGCACTGCGTGCGCCGCGCGGCTTCGCGAGCCTGCTGCACGGCCGGCAGCAACAGCGAGATCAGTACGGAAATAATCGCGATCACCACCAGCAGTTCGATGAGGGTAAAGCCCCGGGATTTGATCCGCCTGCGCATGAATGACCTCGCCTGAAATGATGCCGAAGAAAAATCGACCACTGGGCAGGGTGGTCGGATGTTGACGGTTAACCCGTCTGTACCCTCCCCGCGGCTGAGCCGGGGAGACGGGCTAAGCATAGTTCCTGATCGCCGGGCGTACAACTTCTCGTTGGACCACCCCCGTCTCACCGAGTCAGCTCGAACGGGCACGCACGTGGGAGCGCCCCTCCACGACGGCTGATCGGACGGGAGGCATCCTCCCGAACGTGTAACACGGAATTCATTCCGTGCTGCGAAACCGACCACGACCGACAATTCACGTGGCTTGTCGATGTTGGCTGCCAGTCCTAAGCTGTCCCACGACAACACGCCCCAAGATTCCCAATTCCGGTTCTTCGCCAACTCAGTTGAAACGCGAATGGGTCGGGAGTCTTTTTCAGGACGGCCCGGTTGCGACAAAACGTCGTGAAATCGAGTGTGGCCGTCCTGAAAAAGACTCCCGACC
>JACRIH010000486.1 GCA_016235885.1 Planctomycetales bacterium
GTCTGATCGGAGCTGGCCGACGCCAACCGATTTCCGTCTGCGCCAAATGCCACACTCCAAACAGCGGAGGTGTGCCCTCTCAACGTAAGCGTCTACTGACCGCTCGTGGCGTCCCACACCTTCACCGTCGGATCGAGGCTTGCCGACGCCAGCCGTTGACCGTCCTTGCTAAATGCCACACTTGTGACCTGGCCGGTGTGCCCTTTCAACGTGAGCGTTTCCTGACCGTTCGTGGCATCCCACACCTTCAACGTCTGATCGAAGCTTGCCGACGCCAGCCGTTGACCGTCCACGCTAAACGCCGCGCTCCTGACCGTGAGGGAGTGCCCATTCAACGTAAGCGTCTCCTGACCGCTCGCGGCGTCCCACACCTTTACCGTCTGATCGTCGCTGGCCGACGCCAGTCGTTGACCGTCCGCACTAAACGCCACGCCGCCAACCTCCCTCGTGTGCCCTGTGAGATTGGCCAACTCTCGCACATTCCCCGGGATCCACTCGGTTTTGGCAATCGGACTCTCCAATGGTTTTGAGGGGGACGGTGAAATGGAACCAAGAGAGTCAGCAGGCTTGGGAATCGGTTGGCGTGGGGGGACAATCGCGATCCCGTTGCCCCCCGTTCGATCTACCTCCCACAACCTGATCGTTCGGTCAGCACTCGCCGCGGCGATCCGCCTGCCGTCCGGGCTGAAGGCCACGCTCGTGATCGGAAGGGAGTCATCTGCCCGCCCCACCTCTCTGATTTCGCTCACCTCTTGGAGAGACGGCTTCGTTGTGCCTGCCAGCGGATGAACCTTCAATGTGAGTGATGACTGACCTGTCGTTGCGTTCCACACCCTGACCGTTTGATCCCAACCTCCAGAGGCCAGCCAATCCCCGTCGGAACTGAATGCCACACCCATGATGCCGTGACTGTGTGGTTTGTGCGTGTGCGATTTTACGCCGGTCATCGCGTCCCACAGATTGACCGTCCCGTCCAAACCTGCAGACGCCAGTCGATGCCCGTCGCGGCTGAACATCACGCTCATTGCATTGGGTGTCTGACCGGCAAGCGTCAGGGACTCCTGACCCGAAATGACATCCCACACCTTCACCACATCCCAGCTTGCCGAAACCAACCGCTGACTGTCCGGACTGAACGCCACACTTTGGACCGTGCCATTGTGTCCTTTCAGTGTGAGCAAATCCTGCCCCGTGGTTGCGTCCCATACCTTGACGGTCTGGTCAGTGCTCGCGGACGCGACCCGTTGACCACCCAAACCGAACGCCACCCCCATGACGCCGCCAGTGTGTCCGCTGAGCGTGAGCAACTCATCGCCCGTGTTCGCATTCCACACCTTGACCGTCTTGTCCCGACTCGCAGAGGCGAGTCGCTGTCCATCCGGACTGAACGCCACACTCATGACGTCGCTGGTGTGTCCTTTCAGCGATTGGATTTCCTGTCCCGTGGTCATGTCCCACAGCTTGACAGTTCTGTCCGTACTCGCCGAAGCCAATCGTTGTCCGTCCGGGCTGAACGCCACGCAATTCACCACACCGGTGTGCCCGGCGAGCACAGACGATCTTCGCACATTGGCCTGCACCCAATCAGATCTGATCTCAGTGTTTGGAACGCCTTGCTGCTTGGTCGTGGACTGCGAATTGGATGCGGCTGGCACTGGAACAGACGTTTCGGGATGGGTGCCTGTTCCAGAGGAGCGCATGATCGCAAAGAAAACGCCGAGAATTAGTACGACACCAACGGCCACCGTACTCCACAACCGTTTGATGGCCTGCTGGTCGGGATCGTTCTCGACGATCGGATCACGCTCGAAACCGGGTGTACCGCCGGGATCAATTGACTCGCGGCTCCATCCTGGAACTGGAGTGGGTACCCCCAAGATTGTGCGAA
The DNA here is from genome assembly GCA_016235885.1 of Planctomycetales bacterium. Lineage (GTDB taxonomy): Bacteria > Planctomycetota > Planctomycetia > Planctomycetales > Planctomycetaceae > JACRIH01. The sequence continues at coordinate 1,889 of JACRIH010000486.1, forward strand.
CGGAATTCTCGTCGGCATAGGAGAGGGGCGAGATGTGAACATCGGTGAGTAGCTTGCTCAACAACGGTGTGGCTTCGAGTGGCGATTGCGAGGCGATGACGAGATGGCCTACCCAAGCGTGCAACTCACGGTCACCGGTGTTCCACAGATTGCGGAGCAACTTTGACTTTGCGGGAACCTCGAGGTCTGGCCTGCTGAACAACAAGTTCTCACCGCTGTCGTAAGTCTTCCAAAGTTGACGTCCCTCCGGCTGAGACAGGCAGCGCAGCGCCAACGCGATCACGAAATGTGGGAACCGGTCCACGTCCGGAGTGAACAGACTTTTGCGGGAACGCTCCGGGTGCTGGTACGACGGGTGACCAACTTCACCGGATGGAATCCCAGCCAAGCTGGGCACCCACATGCCGTCGTAGTCCACCAGCTTCAAGGCTACAGTGTCTTCACGACTGCCGGGGACCAGCAGGATGTTGCCATGCTGGAGATCGCCATGCGCGATCTGAGCCTTGTGCAATCGAGGTTCGATCTTCAGCCAGAGTTGGAGCATCAGTTCGATGGTCTCCGGTTCGTCGAGTTGTTCACGAACGAACTCGTTCAACGTCTGTCCTTCGACCCAGTCCATCTTGAGGACAGGATACCATTCGCCTCGCACGCGGATGCCTTGTTCGAGGAATTGGAAATCGACGAGGAACGGCAGGCGAGCCTGTTCGAGATGCCGGCTGATTTCGCGGTAGCGTTCCTTCAGTCGCGGGACCGGACGCGTGAAGCATTTGACGGCCCAACTGCGGCGACCATCGGGTGCGCGGAGATGGTACACGTCGGCGAAGTTGCCGGAGCAGGCGACCGGCAACCCCAGCGCGTTCACCGCCGGTTCCGTCTGACGGAGTTCCGGGTCGGAAAAGTTCGTCGCGGGGCTTTGAATCGCTTCAAAGTAATCGGTGGAGTGTGGCCAGGTCATGGGACGGGAATGTTCCTAGTGTTCCGACCGAGCAGGATTGAAATGTGAAACGGACCCTTGGTCCGTTCGTCGCTCCGTCCGGACCAAGGGGTCCGGACAACAGCAAACTGTCATTTCGGCTTCTGGCGGATTCCCAGTTTACTCCTTCGCGGCCTGCTCCGCTGTCGCGGTGACGGCGTCGGTGCTGAATCTCCCCGTGCGGCTGCTCACGAGCAGATAGACTTGCTTCTCGGAAGTCGGAACGTCGATGTCTACCGTCAAAGTCTGGGAGATTCCAGTTTGCTCGCTCGTCCTTTCGAGATAGGCCTTCCCGTCCCAGGCGCGGATGGAAATCTCGTTTTCCTTTGCAAACGGCGACTTCAGGAGCAAACCTGTCCAAGTCAACTTCATTGGTCCTCTGTTGGGGAAGACAAACAAGTGATACTTCCCGGTACTCACAGTCCTGTTCTCACCCGCATTTTGCAGGTAGATCAGTTCGCCGCGAGTCATCTTTTCGCTGGGATTGGTCTGCAAGACGCGTTGCGGATTTTGCTTAAAGATGTCTTGGGGCGGCGAGTCGATCTTGTACCCTTCGGCCAGCGGCACCGCGTCCGAATCGATGGGAGGCTTGGCTGACACGATGGGTGATGCCGGATTGGGAGAGGTGATCTTACTCGCCGCATTGGGCTGCGGAGCGGGCGTGGAGCCTGGAGTTTTCGTCGAATCCTTTGCGGTCGCAATCGTCGTGGCTTCCCGTTGCAGTCGCCACAGAATGACCTCTCGATTCTGGCTGCTAGAAACCAAGTGCTGTCCGTCGTCTGAAAACAGAGCAACGGTCACCCGGCCGGTGTGTCCTTCGATTAACGAGATCTCCTGTCCGGTGCCAAGATCCCAAACTTCGAGGGAATTCCCCTTCAGATCGGTGACGACTGCCAGTTTTCCATCGGGAGAGACCGCCAGGCAGGGGTCAGGAAGCTGATTCTTTTTGGACGCCTCCCTCCCATAGCTGTCTCGCACCACAATTCGACCTTTGCCGAGCCATTGGTTCGGCTCAAGGTTCGTGGATTCCGCATCGACCTTGTCAAGATCCCAAACGACCAGCGAACAACCGAATTCGAGTGGAGCGACGCAAACCACGCGAGTGCCGTTGGCGGAAATTCCCACTGGGAATCCTGAACTGGACATTTGGAGAGCACCGCCACCAGGGACAGCGTTGCCTGCGACGTTGCCCTTGGGGGTCAGCGAAAGTAGGCGCTCGAGTGAACCGGTCGTGGAATTCCACACGCTCACCCCCTCCGGTGTTCGTGACACGGCCACTGCGGCATTCCTGGCATGCGCCAGGCTGAAGACCAGGCTCTTCGGATCGGTTGCGAATTGCTTCTTAATTCTCTTTTCACCCAGCACGACAAGTTGAATCCCGCCGGACGAATTGCCAACCAAAAACTCCTTCTCGCGATTTGTGGCGGCGAGGAATTCGCCTGTCGCGGAGTGTGCGGTGTTGAGAGTTTGTGACCCGATCAAATTCTGCGCCTTGAGTCCTCCCGACATGAACAACACGGAACTGACACCCCGATTGAAGAAGAGGTAGCCACTGGCCGGACCGGAACCCTGGTGGATCACCTGACCATTCGCGTTCCAGACAGTGCCTCCCGAAGCGATTCGCCCACCGTCCGCTGAGATACCCAGTGAAGTGCCAGAGCCGCCGTTGAATTCGTGTGTCTTCGAAAAAACCGGACGGGGAGAACCGGCCGCAGCTTGAGAATTTGGCGGGGGCATAGGTTCTCCGACAACTGGAGATTTCGGCGTGGGAGCGGTGCTCTCGAGGTTCGGCGACAGTCGCCACAAACGACAAGATCCGTCTGCGGTCAGCGAGGCGAGCAGATTCTCCGTTTGATCGAACTGCAGTTTCGTGATTGGAGACGTGCGTTTCTGATTGGCCGCGGGCTGATCTGCCTGTGGGACGACGACTGACTGCGGATCGACGTCGTGAGTCAACTTGCCGTTGCTCAAGTTCCACACCCGCAGGTGTCCGTTGACGTGTCCTGTGACGGCCCAACGATTGTCCGCAGAGATTGCGGAAGTGGTCACGGCATCGTTGACCGATTCGAGCCGTAGGATTTCCGCACCCGTGGAAACGTTGATGACGTTCGCCCATGAAGAGGGGGCGGTCATCTCGCCCCCAAGGAAGTTGGGTCCGACAGACGATTTCGTACCTGGCCTTGGTGGTACTGCCCTCGATGATGGTGGCACTGCTGCTGATTCCTGCTCGGGAGTCACCAGCACGAGTGCGTTGTCGGCGGAAAATGTCGCGTTCCGCAACGAGTGAGAGGAGAGGGAAAAAGTGCGGGCGACCTCATGTTTCTTCGCGTCCAGTGTCACCAGGTCACCAGTGCCCAGCACGACGTGTACTTCTTGATCGTCGGCGGCGAGAGCGATCGGTTGACGATTGTCGGTCAATCGCGAGGATCCCCCCGACATGCCCATCCCCGCACCCAAACCTGGCGAGTTGTCGGTGGTAAACCGCGACAGGTTGACCGAGGTCAGCAGTTTTCCGTCAGCGGTGTCCCACACGGTGATCCGCGATTTTTCGGCCACATAAACGCGTTCCCCAGACCGGGAGAAAATCACCAGTGGTCCCAAGCCGGTGCGCGACAACACCGTTTGCGATTTGATGATCGTCTGGTGGGATTCCAGACGGAGCAAGCTGAAACTGGCTTGAGACGTGGCCATGATCTCGCCGAAGGCCGATTGATAATCAGTGACCGCACACAACGTTTCGCCTGAGTGATGTGCGAGAACCAAAGCATCGATATTCGCCAGGGATGACTTCACGGAATCTTGACTGGCTGCGTCGGCAACAGACTTGGTCTGATCGTGGCGGATCGGAATCGTCACGATCGAGTCTTTTGTCGGGTAGACGAATTTTTCTCCGCGGGGATCAAGAGCAAATTCCCGTGTGGTGATGGCCAGCGGTTCTTGGAACTCCAGACGTTGTTCCACCACAGCGGACGCACCAGCTTTGCCTGCCGAACCAGCCGGCTGGCCGAACCACAGGTCAACCGTGGAACCAATGGCACTGGGCGCGGAGTAATCCTTCGCGGAGAGTTCCCACACCTGCACAGCTTGCTGGGGCGAGTTGACCCCACTCACAATGTGTCGACCGTCGGGACTGAACGCTGCGAACAGGTAAGGGGCAGCCGTCCGTGCATCCGGACCACCGACCGCCAATGGCAGTTCGCTTCCCTGCTTCAGGTTGAAAACGTGGAGTGCCCCCGATTGGTCACCCTGAACCAAACCCAGTCCGTTGGGAGACAACGCGACATCAACGGTTGGGATTGTTCCGGGGGCAACCGGGATGGAGCTGATCTGCTTGCCGGAAGCAACATCCCAAACGGACGCTTCACCATTCGCTGACAGGACCGCCGCCAAACTGCTGGCGGGAGAAAACCGAACTCGGTACGCATCGCCGGAACTCGAGCGCTTTGCTTCGGTCTGTGTCGCCCCACGAAATTGTTGTTCAATTCCACCGGTTCGCAGGTTCAGTGTGCAAATGTTGGCGTCCGTGTCTCCCACCAGCGTGTGCTGGCCGTCGGTTGTAAAAGCCAGACCAGTGGCCGGCTTGGTGTCGAAACGATAGCCGCGCACGCGACGCGGACTGTTCGCCACATCCCACAAATCGAGGCGTGGTTCGGTGTCGTGGGCCGTCATCAACCAACGCCCGTCCGCAGACAACGCGAACGGACGACGGCCGTTGTCAGTGAACCGCGCGAGTAATCCGGACGAGGCCAATGCGAGTTGGTCCGGACTGCCAACCAACAGTAATGTTCCATCCGGACGAAAGAACATGTCGCATTGCTTCGTGTTGGGTAAGGGAATCGGAATCAGCGTCGGCAACAGTTGCTGGCTCCCGGTCGTCAGGCTGCGACAATTCAGTTGCAGGTTCGCAGATTTGTCTTGCGTGTTCGTGTCGATCGAGACAACATCCCTCCCGTCTGGAGAAACCACGAGCCGCACGGGTTGCCAATTCGGCTGACCCATTGCTCGGACGAATTTGAGGGTTGTCGCATCGGTGGTGGAAGATGCCGCCAGCTGCTGAGTTCCTGTCGCGGCGGAAACCTCTGTTGCCTTTGACGATTCGAATCGAACCAGATCCGTTGACATGTTTCCCAGTTTTCCCTCCCTCTTCCAACCTGCCGGACGTTGATTGAAGTCCGGAATGATGGCGGGGGGCGAACCATTGACGGCAACCACCAACAACTCCTGTGGTCGCGACAGATCCGAGGCTTCTGCCGGAATCGTGTATTGTCGCCCGCCCACGGTGGTGGCTTCGACCGGAGGGTTCACGGGGCTAAACACGCTGCCGTCCCACGCATGAATCTTTACTCCGTAAGGCCCCGCCCCAGACCAGACGACCTGGCCCGGCGAGTTGCGTGGAATCACAAACAGGTGGGCGGCATGTGGCCCCCAAGCAGTCCCATCTGCCTCATCAATCTGCTTGCGACCTGGCTCATCGATTCGTTTGCCATACGATTTGAGACGGCTGGGAGACATTTTCTCGAAACCTTCTGGAAGCTTGTCGAACGCATAAGCTTCCAATAGCTTTTCTTTAGGGACGCCCGAAAAACCCAGCCAGACGAATGTTCCGATGATCGCCACCGCCGCGAATGTCGTCGTCGCCAGCAAAACCGTTTGTCCCGTGGACAGCGGCCAGCCGTTGGGATTCGGCGCGGAGGATTTGCTTGGAGTGGGCTTCGCAGGAACGGGCTTCGTGTCTGGTCGAGTAGTGACGACTGGCGGGGGCAGCCGTGTTGGGATGGTCCCACTGGCTGGTTTGACGACGTCCGTTTTGACGTCAACGTCCAGGACCATCTCGAACTCTTTGTTGAGCCGATCAAACTCATCGGCGCGTTTGACTTCCACCTCAGACGGCAGAGGAGGCAGTTCCAGAATCGTGCGGACCGCCACTTCGTCGTCCTTCGACAACGGCGGCATCCGGCCATCGGCGAGAAGTTTTTCCAGCAGTGGTGTGGCCGGCAGTGGCGCGCGAGACGCCATCGCAAAGTGTCCCACCCAAGCTTGCAGCTCCTTGTCGCCGGTATTCCACAGGTCGCGGAGCAACTTCGACTTCGCGGGGATTTCAAAATCGGATTTCGAAAACAGCAGGTTCTCGCCGCTGTCGTACGTCTCCCACAATTGCGGTCCTTCCGGACGAGCCAGGCATCGCAACGCAAAGGCGATCACCAAGTGTGGGAATCGGTCCACATCAATCGTGTACAGTCCCTTTTTGGCTCTTTGCGGATGCTGGTACGAAGGGTGACCGACTTCATCTGGCGACTGACCACCAAGCGACGAGACCCACATGCCGTCGTAGTCGATCAACTTCAACGCCAGACTGTTTTCCGTGGTACCGGGGACGAGCATCACGTTGCCGTGCTGCAAGTCGCCATGAGCGGCCTGAGACAGTCGCAAACGGGGTTCCACCTTCAACCAGATGTTGTACAGCACCTCAATGATTCGAGGTTTCTGCAGATTCTCCTTCATGAACTGGTACAACGTCTGTCCCTCGACCCAGTCCATTTTGACAACGGGATACCACTGCCCCCGAATCCGTACTCCCTCTTCCAAGTACTTGAATTCCACACTGAACGGCAGCTTGGCTTGATCGAGATGCTTGCTGATCTCACGATACCGCTCGCCCCGCTTGAGCGCCGGATGCGTGAAGCATTTCACGGCCCACCCGCGTTTGCCATCCTTCGACCGGAACTGATAGACGTCTGCGAAGTTGCCGGCACACGGCTGCGGCAGTCCCAGTTGATTGACCACCACTTCGGCAGCTTTCAACTCGGCGTCGGAAAAGTTCTGCGCCGAATTCTGCACGGCTTCAAAGTAGTCAGTCGAGGTGGGCCAAGTATTCGACATCAGTTTCTCCGGGCCGGGACATCGTCAGTCAGGCGAAATGTATACCAAATCTTCAGGCGGCGTGAGACGAGAGCGGAGGACACCCGACACCCGTAGTCCGGCCCCCTTGGTCCGGACGAGTCCGTTTCACAGTCGTCGTTGACGGCGTAGTCCGGACCAAGGGGTCCGGACTACGGCATCACAATTCGAGAAGTTATTACGCTCACGTTCCCTACGGGCCACCCTCTTGAGAAAGAATTGGTCTCGGATCTTCCGTCTGCAGCAGGACGCGAATTCCCGTTCGCGGCGATTGAGAATCCAGCGAGCTGGCCTGGCGGAACGCATTTCGGCAGTCAAACGCCAGGTCATCCCAGCTTCCACCGCGACGGATCTTTGATCTTCCCGGTGACGGGCTTGCCGGACCACTCGGATCGATGGGGGACGACTGCTGGTAGTGCGTGCCGTCATACCAATCGTGACACCACTCGGAAACGTTGCCATACATGTCATACAGAGCAAACGCATTCGGCTTCAGTAACCCGACAGCATGCGGGCCACGATTGGAGTTGTTGCGATACCAAGCGTACTCGGCAATCTGATTCGGTTCGTCACCGAAATACCACGGGGAATTGCTTCCGGCCCGACACGCATACTCCCATTCCGCCTCCGTCTGGAGTCGATAGTCTTTTTTTTCCAGATCACTCAGTTGGCGGCAAAACATGGCGCCTTCGTCCCAAGAAATGTTCACGACAGGATGATTCGGCTGGAGATTCGTCGAGACGCTGCGATCCTTCGTGATGGCGTCATATTGTTCCTGAGTGACCTCGTACCTGCCGAGGTAGAACGAGCGGCTAATTTTGACGCGATGGCGGGGTGTTTCATCAGACATTGTTTTGGGGTCGCTGCCCGGCGATCCCATCTGGAATTCTCCCGCGGGGATCAAAGCGAAACGCATACCAACTGTATTGACGAACTCTCGTGGCAGTCCGTCCATTTCCGCGGGCAACACGTCGCCGCCATTTTCGCCGGGTGTTGTCACTCCGAGCGGACCTTCTGATTGATGGCTCAACATGGATCGGCTGAACCATCCCAGTGCAAAGCACGCGACCGCCGTGACTGCCAGCACCAGTGATTGCCGAGAGGTGAACTTCAATTCGGCAGGTGCCGCCGACTTGAGAATCTGCCACAGATTCGCACTGTGGTACCCGATCCCATTCCAAAATCTCAATTCAGGGGGGGCTGCTGGAGTCGCTTCACTGGGGGACGATGAGACCGCGGCGTTGCCAGTGATTGAGGACACCGGCACGGTGACGGTGACCGATGTTTGCATCAGTCCCATGAGTTGTCGGACGATGGTTTCACGACTGGCGGGCAATGGTGACATCTCGCCGTTGACCATGATCTCCGGAAGCAAGGGCGTGGATTCGACCGGAGCTTGCGAGGCGATGACAAGATGTCCCACCCACGCTTGCAGTTCACGGTCGCCCGTGTCCCACAGTTCGTGAAGCAATTCGGACTTCGCGGGCGTCACGAAGTCGTCGCGGGTGAATAGCAAATTCTCGCCGCTGTCGTACGTCGTCCACAGCCGCTCGGCATCCGGCCGCGCAAGGCATCGCAAGGCAAACGCGATCACAAAATGCGGGAACCGATCCACGTCCGACGTGTACAGGTTCTTTCGAGCTCGCTGCGGGTGCTGGTACGACGGGTGACCGACTTCGCCCGAAGACTGACCTCCGAGCGACGGAACCCACATCCCGTCGTAGTCGATCAGCTTGAGCGCCAGACTGTTTTCTGTCGTGCCGGGGACGAGCATCACGTTGCCATGTTGCAAGTCGCCATGCGCCGCCTGAGCCTGCCGCAATCGCGGTTCGATCTTCAGCCAGATCCCCAGCAGCGTCTCGATCCGCCTGGGTTTGCCGACATTCTGCCGAACCCACTGGGCCAGCGTCTGCCCTTCGACCCAATCCATTTTCACCACGGGATACCACTGACCGCGAATTCGCACACCCTGTTCGAGATACTTGAACTCGACGCTGAACGGCAGTTTGGCCTGTTCGAGATGCTGGCTGATCTCGCGATACCGCTCGCTCAGCTTCGACACCGGTCGTGTGAAGCACTTCACGGCCCAACTCCGCCGGCCGTCGCTTGTACGGAACTGGTACACGTCCGCGAAGTTGCCCGAACACGGCTGCGGCAACCCCATCGCATTCGTGACCACTTCGGCGGCACGCAAGTCCGGATCGGCGAAGTTCACCGCCGGTGCCTGCACCGCCTCGATGTAATCCGTCGAATGAGGCCACGTCGGGGGCATCGGATCGGCTCCTCTCACTGCTGCCAAACTCGTTCCATCGTCACTAATAAGCCCCGAGCGTCTGACCGTCGTCGCGACCGCCGAGTGATTGTAGCGTCCCCAGTTTGAGGCCGGGTTTCGAGTCGATGGAATCCTGAATGAACCGCACGGCACCGTCGCACATCAGAATGGTGACCCCGCCACTGTGCCGACTGGAGAATGAAAACCAACTCGCGTTCGGCTGCGAACGATGGCTGCAATCGGTCAGGGCGTCATCTTCGTGAGCGTTATCCGAGACGCCGGCCCAGATTCCGGAACCACTCGTGAAACAGCGTTCGCCGACCATGATCGTGTTCGACGTTCCGTCGAGGATATGTCTCATGCCGACCGAACTGTTGCGGGCGAACAGGCCTCTTGATTGCATCGGCGCGGCGACGGCTCCGGGCCAGAAGTCGCTCAACCCCAGCGGACGCAGGCGCGGCGGCGGCACGTGGCCGTAGTTCCCTGAATAGTTCGACGTGCCATAACCGTTCCGCAGTGAGTTCGTCTCGGGAGTCGTGTCCGAGGGACAGCGGTAACCGCTGATCACGGTTTGAAACAGTTTGAGTGGCTTCCCATCCAGTTCAGACGGGGGCAGGTTGAAGTTGATTTGCCGGGACAACGGGACCTGATCGACGTACGGCAAAATAAATGTCTGCCAACCCATGCGAGCACCAGTTCCGGGCGCACCATCACTCGACACCCAGCCCGGTGGGAAGACGCGAAACGTGTCGTGGTAATTGTGCAGCGCCAGTCCAATTCGTTTGAGGTTGTTCTTGCACTGGTTGCGACGAGCATCCTGTGCGGATTGATAGACAACCGGCAGCGTCAACGTCAGGCCAACGGCCACGATCGCCAACACCAACAGTAGTTCGATGAAGGTGAATCCGCGTTTCGGCATGGTGAGCACTCCTGAGATGTTTTGTTTCCGAGTCGCTGAACTCGCCAGGGCTTCGACAAGGGAGCGTAGTCCGGACCCCTTGGTCCGGACGAATTCGTCTTCGACGCCTGCACCTGCGCCGGCTGCGAACGGACTCGTCCGGACCAAGGGGTCCGGACTACGGGCGTCGGTAAATGATCGCGATCGCATTTCTAAAACCACCCTTTGCGAGGAGTGAGTTCCTTGGAGACGCGCGGTGCGTCGTCGAACAAACGCCAGTTGCCACTCATCATTTGCAGTTTGATCGTTCGCGCCGACTGAGAGATTCCCTCGGGGAGGGTGAACACCGCGACGCTGCCGTTGTCGGTCAATTCTGGTTTCACCGATTGCATCCGGACAAAGTCTTCCAGCATGGCCTTCGCAAGTTCGGGCGTTTCCTTGAACTGCTGGAGCAGCGCTTGCATTTGATCGGCCTTCTGCAAGCGGACGAGTTCGGTCGGTGGATACAAACATTGGACGAACGTTGCGATGTCATCCTTTTCAAGCAGCCGGATCGCCTCGTTCAGCACCTGCGGCAAATCGTCACCAAGTCCGGTCAGCTTGAGGTCGCGGACACCGGGCAGCCTCGCGAGTGCCGCCTGGGCATCGCCCGCATCAGGTGCCACGGAAGACTGAATCCCCTGTCGGAAGTGCCAGTAACCGACAGAGCAAGACAACACAACAGTTGTACTGCCGCCCAAAAACAGTGCGGTCGCAACGCTTCGTAGCAGCGACACGGCCGAGCGACCTCGCTTCTCGGAAAGTTGGAGGCCAAGCCGACCCAACCACATGCCGACTCCCAAACTGGTGATCCCGGCCAAGCCCGAAGTCCACACCACGAGACTCAGTGACTGGACAATGAGACCCACGAAAATCGCACCCAACACCAACGCCAGACAACTCCCTCCCACGTAGATGCCAATCTGCGCCGGAGAAACCGGTTCTTCGTCGTCGTCAATCGCGATGGGCTTTTTCGGTTTGGCTTTCGGAGTCAATGGTTTCTGAAGTTCCTCGGCTGACGTGGAACTGAACAGATCATCAAACGCATTCTCCTGAACGACGACGTTTGTTTCTTCAACCGGTGCCGTGGGTGGCGTGGCCTTTCGCGGCTTGGGAGCAACCTTCGGTGCTCCGAGAATTCCGCTCACTTGACGCTCCACCTCTCCCGTCAGAGGTTCGATTTTGCCGCTGGAGTACAGTCGTTCCGTGAACGGAGTGGCTTCCAGTGGCGATTGAGAAGCGATCGTCAGGTGACCCACCCAGGCTCGCAGGTCAGGCCCCCCAGAGTTCCAGAGCCGTTGCAACAAAGGGGATTTCGCCGGGGTGTCGAAATCGGATTTTGTGAACAGCAGATTCTCGCCGTTGTCAAACTCCCGCCACAGGGACGGCCCTTCCGAGCGAACCAGGCACTTGAGGGCGCAGGCAATCACTAGGTGCGGAAACCGGTCGATGTCCGGTGTGAACAGGCTCCGCCGAGTTCGTTGGGGGTGCTGGTAGCAGGGGTGACCCACTTCTCCGGGTGGGTGGCCTCCGAGCGCGGGAACCCACATGCCGTCGTAGTCGATCAACTTCAGAGCCAACATCCGTTCGCTGGAGCCGCGGACCAGCATTACGTTGCCATGCTGCAAATCACCATGCGCCGCCTGCGCCTTTCGGAGAGGCGACAACACCTTGAGCCAGACTTGAAAGAAGACGTCGAGCACCTGCGGCTTCTCCAGGTTTTCCGCCACGAATTGTCGCAGCGTCAGCCCTTCGACCCAGTCCATTTTGACCACGGGATACCACTGACCGCGAATTCGCACCCCCTGTTCGAGGTACTTGAACTCGACGCTGAACGGCAGTTTGGCCTGTTCGAGATGCTGGCTGATCTCGCGATACCGCTCGTTCAGTTTCGACACCGGCCGTGTGAAGCACTTGACGGCCCAACTCCGCCGCCCGTCACTCGACAGGAACTGATACACATCGGCGAAGTTGCCGGAACACGGCCGCCGCGGCATCCCCGACGCTTCGGTCGCCACCGTCGCGGCCTGCAAGTCGGAGTCCGAGAAGCAGACGGCCGGCATCTGCACCGCCTCGAAGTAATCCGTCGAATGGGGCCATGTGGTGGACATCAAGTTTTCCCAAGGCAAGCGGTAGCGAGCAGCAACCTGGCTGTAGGATGGACACCCTGCCCGTCCGGCCGGATGGACGGACAAAGCGAAGATTGGTGGGCACCGCCCACCTTACTTCCCAGTTGGCGTGAGTGGCACGACAATCGTCAAGTTCTTCTTCACCGCGTCCGTTCTGGTTGTCAAAAGAAACCTGTTACCGTTGTTGATCACGACCAGACTAAAACTCTTCTTGGTGATCTCCTCCAGTGCTTCGCGAGCCGGCTTGTCAGTGACTCTAAACGTCTGCGGCATGTTTCTGGTAAGCCCAATGAGTTTCAGTGCATCGCCATCAATCTCGATCTCGAAGTCTCCTTTCTGGCCGATCTCTGTAATGGCGTCCTGAAGTGGCGTCCGATTGAAGCTCACGGTGATTCGCTTGTCGAGGATTCCCAGCGACGAGGGAAGGGAAACTGCTCCCGTTTCGATTCCCGCCCCCCAGATCTTCACCGTCTTGTCGCTGGCCGACGCCAGCCGTGTCCCGTCCGGGCTAAAGGCCACACTTTTGACTCCTTTCAAAGTGAGCGTCTCTTGACCGCTCGTGGAGTCCCACACCTTTATCGTCCCGGCCCCACCTGCCGAAGCCAGCCGTTTTCCGTCCGGGCTAAACGTCACACACAGGACCATGCCGGTGTGCCCTTTTAACGTGAGAATCTCCCGACCGCTCATGGCGTCCCACAACTTCGCCGTCTGGTCGTAGCCTGCCGACGCCAGCCGTGTCCCGTCCGGGCTAAACGCCACGCTTACGACATAGTCGCTGTGCCCTTTCAACGTCCGCAACCACTTTCCACTCGTCGCGTCCCACACCCTCACTGTCTTATCCCTGCTGGCAGACGCCAGCCGTGTCCCGTCCGGGCTAAACGCCACGCTCGTGACCGGTTCGGCGTGCCTCAACGTGAACGTATTCTTACCGCTCGTCGCGTCCCACACCTTCACCGCGTGATCTCCGTATGCCGACGACGCCAGTCGTGTCCCGTCCGGGCTAAACGCCACGCTCTCGACGGAGATGTCGTCCGCGTTCAACGTGAGCGTCTCCCGGCCGCTCGTGGCGTCCCAAACTTTCACCGTCCCATCGAAGCTGGCCGACGCCAGCCGTGTTCCGTCCGAACTAAACGCCACGCTCTCGACCCGTTTGGTGTGCCCGTTCAACGTGAGCGTCTCCTGACCGGTCATGGCGTCCCACACCTTCACCGTCTGATCGTAGCTGGCCGACGCCAGCCGTTTCCCGTCTGCGCTAAACGCCACGCTCAAGACCACCCCGGTGTGCCCGGTGAGAGTGGCCAACTCCCGAACATTCGCCGGATCCCAGGCGGGCTGGAATTCTGGGATTGAATCGTCGCTTTTCTTGGTTGAGGGTGGTGAATCCAATGACGCAGAGGACGGAATGGAACCTGGTCCGTTTTCGGTCGCCACTTCCAACACGACGCGAAAGCCCATGTGAGGAAAGGTCGCACCCAGCCCGCCGTAGTACCTCATTCCTGACGACAGCAAGAATGACTCCGTGGCACCAAAATCGCCTCCCTTGAAAACTTTTGGGCCGCCGTTCGTGGGGCCGCGAGGATCTGTCACGGCGTTGCGATTGAAGTTGCCGCTGAAGTCGCTGGTCCATTCGGACGCGTTGCCGTGCATGTCGAACAGACCCCAAGCGTTGGCAGCATACGAGCCAACGCGGGTTGTCATGCCGATGGGCGCGGGGGCCGCGCTTCCTGATCCCTTAAGATTGGCTTGCACGCGAGTGATTGTTTCTCCGTGAGAAAACCGCGTGGTTGTTCCCGCGCGACAAGCGTGTTCCCATTCGGCTTCGCTCGGCAGGCGATAGACCCGTCCCGTGTTCTTCTCACCGGCGAGGGAAGACAACTTGCGGCAGAAGTCCACAATGTCCGACACCCGCACCGTCTCGACCGGATGATCGAGGCTACCACCATTCGTCGGCGAGAACTTCGACGGGTTTTTGCCAGCCACAGTCTGAAAGTCTCGTTGCCGCGTTTCGTGGATGCCGAGATAGTAGGGCTTCGTCAGCGTCACTCGATGCCGAAGGTTGCCGTTGCCCGGAATCTGGTCTTCCGATTCTGCGCCGCCACCCATCAAGAACTCGCCCGGAGGAATCAGGGAGAACTTCATGCCGATTGAGTTTTCAAACGTCACCGGCACCCCGAGATACTCGGCCCAAGCTTGCTGATGCAGTTGGGCCGTTTCCGTGGAGAATGGCGCTTTCGCCGCCTGAGGTTTTGCAGCGGCGGGAGGAATGGAACTTGGTCCCTTAGCTGTTCCCGTGTTTGCAGGCGGAACATTCGGGCTGGTTGGCGTGTCGGCATCGAGGATCTGGTACTCCACGTCCTTGAACAGGCTCTTGCCATTGGTTGCGCGGAACGAGACCATTCCGCGTTCCAGTTCCTTGTCTTGGAAGGAATACATTTGCCGCCCATCGATATAGAGTGCAAACGAATCTCCGACAACTGACACTGTCATCTCAACGAAATCGCCCGGCTTGAACTCTCGATCGATGCGACCGCCTTGCAGATCACCCCAACGTGTTTTGCTACTTTTTCCAATTCCAAAATCATCTCCTGCGTTGTACCAGCCTCCGTAATATCCCACTCCTTGGGTACTCCGGAGTTGGATTCCCAGATTCAGGCCCGAGAGCTTGCGGACCTGTGCGCGAACAATGACATCACGAGCGATGATGTTAGGGAATTCCAAATACTTGCGATCCAACTCCAGGATTCCGTCCTTCAGTTTCATTTGCTTGGGATCAGTCAGTACCGTCGTCGAATCGATCAGCCGCACCCACTTGCCGGTGGCGAGATAATCGTAGTCGGTGGTGGTCACAGGCATCGAGGCTTTGGAACGCGGCGTTAACGTGAGACTGTGGATTGTGAATGACGCTTTCGCAGCGAGCATGAGGGCTTGCCGGTTGGGGATCTGATAGGCGGGATGCACAGAGAACTCTTCTGCGCGTCCCTTCCAGTCGATGATTGTGGACTGGTTATGGCGAACGAGAACGCCCGTCTTGCGAACCTCGATCGAGAAGGACTGCGGTTCGCCGAGAGGCAGCAGACGCTTGCCGCGTGAATAGGCCGTCGAGCTCTTGTTACCGCGAACGCCACCGATCATTTCCAAGGCCGTGGCGATGTTGGCGGTCCCCGGCGAACCAAACCCGTCAATGGCGAACATTCCCTGCCGACCGCCAGTCACGAAGCCGAGACTAAATCTCGGGTCTTGCTCTCCCGTTCGCTCGACTGTCACATCGAGCACGTATTCTTCCGGCAGGGGATACGGCACCTGGAGCCGCGGCGTTTCCTTCAGCGCCGCATAGTTGGTCAGTAGCTTTTCCTTTTCGAATCTCCAATTGCCGGCGACGACATCGCGGCTCACCTCAATCTGCTTCAACAGGTCAATGGATTCCCCCACCACAAATTGTGAGCGATCCGTCACGGAATCGGTCGAGGGTTCCTCGATCGCAGTCAGTTTCCGTTGTTCTTCCGATGGTGTTTTCTCAGCCGTGACGGCCACGGTTTTGCTGTCGGTGGACTTCGACGTGATGAACCACACGACTCCGGCCAGTAACACGGCAGCGAAGCCAGCAGCGCTCCACCGCACCCAGCGCGGCAGCGGTGCTCTTGCCGCCGTGATGGGTGGCGTCGTGACGTAGTTCGAGGTTTCTTGCTGCGCGATCTGTTGCAAGAGCGACCCCACGTCATGCGGTTCAGCGGGGATGAGGTCAATGACGTCGGCGGGCGATGTGGTGGTGTCGGCGGGAGGGATCGCGAGGGGATCGGAAGCGACGACGGGGACCCGTGTCGGGAGGTTCAAATACTCCCGGGCTACTTGCTCTTCGCTGGCGGAGAGCGGAGGCATCCGGCGTTGGTCGTCCAGCAGTTTGGCGAGGAGCGGTGTGGCCTCCAGCGGGGATTGCGCGGCAATGGCCAGGCGGCCCGTCCAAGCTTGCAGGTCGTGGTCGCCACTGTCCCACAGTTCTCTGAACAACTTCGACTTGGCCGGAGTCACGAAGTCTTCGCGGGTGAACAGCAAGTTCTCGCCACTGTCGTACGTCGTCCACAATTTCGCCCCGTCCGGCCGGGCGAGGCAACGCAGGGCAAACGCGATCACCAGATGCGGGAACCGATCCACGTCCGACGTGTACAGACTCTGGCGAGCACGCTGCGGGTGCTGGTACGACGGGTGACCCACTTCGCCCGAAGACTGGCCTCCCAGCGACGGAACCCACATCCCGTCGTAGTCGATTAACTTGAGCGCCAGACTGTTTTCCGTCGTGCCGGGCACGAGCAGCACGTTGCCGTGTTGCAAGTCGCCATGCGCCGCCTGAGCCTGCCGCAATCGCGGTTCGATTTTCAGCCAGATGCCGAACAGGATTTCAATCAGTTTGGGTTTGCCGAGATTCTGCCTGGCCCATTGCGACAGCGTCAGCCCCTCGACCCAATCCATCTTCACGACCGGATACCACTGACCGCGAATCCGGACTCCCTGTTCGAGATACTTAAACTCGACGCTGAACGGCAGCCGAGCCTGTTCCAGATGCTGGCTGATCTCGCGATACCGCTCGCTCAACTTGGACACCGGTCGTGTGAAACACTTGACCGCCCAGCTCCGCCGCCCGTCGCTGGTCCGAAACTGGTACACGTCCGCAAAGTTTCCGGAACACGGCTGCGGCAACCCCATCGCGTTCGTGACCACCTCGGCGGATCGCAAGTCCGGATCGGCAAAGTTCACCGCTGGTGCCTGCACCGCTTCGATGTAATCCGTCGAATGAGGCCAAGTGGTGGACATGGATTGACTCGATATCTCAAGCGGCCATTTGTGAAACACTCACGTAGCCTGCGGCCTCGCACCGTACTGTGCAACAAACGTCTCCAGAAGAACGGCCACAAGGGCCGGGGCTACTGTGACCATGAATATTCCAGTTCAAATCTCAGTTCAAATCGCGGGAGCTTTCGAGGGGAAGACTGTTCGATGGCGATCCCAAGTTGTCGGGGGAGACGGGAACCACAGGGTGATTCGGGACGTCGATCGCCGACTGCGTGTCAGCCAGATCGAATAGAGTGTCACGAACAGTTGCTGGTCTGTCCGCAGCATCGTTTTCCGGTGAACTCGGGAGATGCGATTCGAGGCGGATCGTTTCCATCGGAGCCGGGCTGGAGAATCTCTCGGCGACGGCCTCGATGGGAAGCGGTTGCAGTCCGCCGGTATCATGTTGCAAATCCAACCACGGCCGATCGGCGTGGATGATCGGACTCAGAATGACGTCCTCCGCGAGAGGAATCGAGAGGGGAATCGTTTCCTTACGGGTTTCTTGTGGCGGGGTTTCCAAGAATGGAGATGGCTGGTCGTCCGTCTTGTTTCGCCCGACGGGATCGTCGCGCCGCGCCTGGTTCCTGAACTTCCGCACCCGAATCTTCGCACGACCGTTGCCGAACCGGAGCAGCAGTCCACTGCTGAGGACGAACGATTCCGGGTAGCGAGAATTATCCACGTGCGCGGGACAAACCGAGTAACGAATCTCGACGGTGCGCTGTCGTTTCAAACGTCGGCCAATCAGCATCACGATGAACATCATGACCACGAGAGGGGCGAAAAAGAGCATGACGCCCACGAATAAACTGACGATCTCCGGCAGGGAGGCCAAGACAGACTCGATCATCCGGACCGCGCGGCGCGACATTGTGGCTTTCAGAATGAACCCGTACATGATGGGTAACAGAACAAGGGACATCAACAGCAGGCGTGCGGTCCACGTGACATCAGCGACCTGGCGAATCAACGTGAGCTTCGACTCGGCCGCATCGTCTCCACATACCACGCAACACGACGGAAGTTTCACCTGCCAGCGGGGGCCGTCGAACTCGGCCTCGGGAATTGCGAGAGACCGATCTGCGGCGGGCCGCCAGGACTCCGTTCGGTCTCCTCCCGTCTTCCATTCCCAGAGGGCGATGCGGTGCGACGCGTAAAAACTCAAAACACCAAGGCTTGCGTTCCACAAGAACTTCACCACGCGAAAAAATCGTCCGCCAGACTGGCGTGCCGCAACTGCGAATCGGGAAATCCCAATGGCCGCATGCTTCCCAACCCAAAGCGTGGCGACACGAACGCGGCGACCAAATGCGACGGAATCACGGACGATCATCGGACCGTGTCGCACAACATGCTGCTTGAAAAGTCGCTGACTTGCCTGCCAGGCCTGACTGGTTCCAGACTTCGTCTTGCTCATGGAATCGCGAACAATCGCCGCGAGTGCGGAACAGGAATTGGCAATCCATTTTCCCAGACCAACGAACACATTTTTTATGGACGCCGCAATCCGTTTGAATCCCCCGCCGATCTGGTGCGTGAATGGTCGCAGAATCGCCTGCCACGTCTTGCCGATTCCCGATGTCGTCTTGTGCATCGCAAGACGAGCCATTGCAACGACGGCCGCACAGGATTTGGCAATCCCTTGTCCAAGTCGAACGAAAGCGAACGGGACAGATGTGACTACCCGTTTGAATCTCCCCGAGATCCTGGCGACGAGTGAACTCCCGTTGTCCTTTGTGTTCGCACCAGGAACCTCGTGGCTCGTGGTCCTCTGCTCGGACAGAATCGAGGGGTCAGGCGTTGCTGATGGTGACGGCGATTCATCCGAGTCACTCTTGGCGAGTTGAGTCTGCTCCGGATTCGTCGGGCTTGTTCCAGATTCCCGTTCCGATTCCGGCCTCATGTTCGATTCGACAACGGGAACGGACGCCCTCGGTGCTTTCGGGAAGACGGAGACTGGTGCTTGAATTATCGCGGGAGCGGGCAACCCCATGCTCTCCCGAACGAAAGCCTCGTCTTCCGGTAACAGAGGTGGCAACCGGCCATTCACCAGCAGGTTACTCAAGACGGGAGTGACATCCATCGGCAATCGCGCGGCAACGATCAGATAACCAATCCATGTTTGAATGTCGCTGTCACCCGTGTCCCATAGTTCGCGGAGCAGTTTCGACTGGGAAGGTGTGTCGAAGTCTTGCTTCGTGAAGAGCAGGTTTTCGCTGTTGTCATAGGTGCTCCACAGCGCTGCGCCCCCCAGGCTGAGGCATTTCAGGGCGCAGGCAATCACGAGATGCGGAAAGCGGTCGACGTCTGGTGTGTAGCGGCTCTTTTGAGCACGTTCGGGATGTTGGTAAGCCGGATGGCCGATCTCACCGGGAGGTTGTTCCGCGAGCGAGGGAACCCACATGCCGTCGTAGTCAATCAACTTGAGAGTCACCGAGTCCTTGGTGCTGCCGGGAACCAGCATCACATTGCCGTGCTGCAAGTCGCCGTGAGCCGTCCGAGAATTTCGCAACAACGGCTCCACCTTGAGCCAGACCTGAAACAGCAGGTTGAGTAACCGCGGCTTCTGGAGATTCTCAACAATGAACTGTCGCAGCGTCTGCCCCTCGACCCAGTCCATCTTCACAACGGGATACCACTGACCGCGGATTCGCACTCCTTGCTCGATGTACTTGAATTCGACGCTGACCGGCAGCCGAGCCTGTTCGAGATGCTGGCTGATCTCGCGATACCGCTCGCTCAGCTTGGACACCGGACGGGTGAAACACTTTACGGCCCAACTGCGGTGACCATCGCTGGCCCGAAACTGGTACACGTCCGCGAAATTGCCCGAACACGGCTGCGGCAATCCCATCGCATTCGTGACCACCTCGGCGGATCGCAAGTCCGGATCGGCAAAGTTCACCGCCGGTGCCTGCACCGCTTCGATGTAATCCGTCGAATGCGGCCACGTCGCGGACATCGGAACGGCTCCTCAAGGTTTCCAAGAACCTGTCCAAGAACAACACCGTGATTTGTCGGAAATCAGCCGGAACTCGCTAGCGTCCGGTTTGTGCGTCTCCCACTGAACCGGACGCTTGCGCGTTCCGGCTGATCAACACGATCTTGTTCTGGACAGGTTCTAAATAGACCCGCAATGAGAGTTTGGTAGCCACGCTCGCCAAGAGCATGGGGAAAATCGCGGAAAGCCCACGCTCTTGGCGAGCGTGGCTACTAACTTTCTATGCGGTCTACTTGGTTGTTGGTTCGTGAGAGTTCACACTTCGATCAGTGACAGGATCACGTCGTCATTCCGCAAAACTTCCGCATCTCGCAGGCTTTCGATGGCAACGGCCTGTTCGGCGGGATTGTCGTGGAGGTCCAGCAAGTACCGCACACCGGACACGGGATCTTGTTGCGATTCGAGTTTCGACAAGAACCACTGCGCGAGGGCATCCGTCATCAGCAACAACTCGTCTCCCGACTGCCAGACTCCGCTCACAGTTTGAAGTTGGGGTTCCTGTTTGGGAGGGTGCGAACTGATCAGCCGGGGTCGATTGTTGAAGTCATCCGACCGCGTGATGGGAAACGCCTCGATGAGTTCTCCCGCACGCATTTGAAACAAACAACTGTCGCCCACGGCCACGGCCTGCCAGGTCTTGTCGGGTTGAATCACGAGTCCCACCAAAGCGGCCGCCGCGCCGTCAGCCAGTTTGTGTTCGGCGTACCACGGCAATTCTCGCTGGCCGACATCATCCCACCACCGCCGTCGCAACGGAGCCAGCCACGCGATCCACTCTGCGACATCGGTTATCGGCTGGGCCAGGTAGCCCTCGACGAGCAGCTTCGCCCAGACATCAGAACACACTGATTCTGTCGCACCATCGGCAACGGCGAACCGTCCTGTTTGCGCATCGCCAGCCAATGCGTCTTCGAATTCCTCCACGCGGTTGCCACGTTTTGGAAGCTGATACGCTCGCCATCGCAACGGAGTGGCAAAGCCGTCGCTCATGAGTCTGTGGCTCCCTTGGCCTGTTGCGTTCCGATATCCAGAAACCGGATCACGGCCACGAGGTCGGCATTGAAGGCGAAGCCTCGCGATGCCGGCCCGACAGTGAATTCCTCCTGTCGAGCCACCTCGACCAAACGCGGCGGCAGTTCGCTCGACATGCGGAACAGTTGCTTTGCGAAATCGTTGGGCAGCCCCTGTTCCTGTTCGGGGAACATGATCGGAGGATCGTTTCGCTCCGAAATGTGCGCGTTGAACAGCAGGACGTTGCCGTCCGACGAACTGAGTTGCCGGAGCGCGGTCGCGGCGGCGGAAGGATCGCCATCATTCGCTTCGCCATCTGTCAGATTGACCACGAGCGGGGGATAGCAATCCGGATGAGCGGTCAGAAACCCCGAAACCCATTCCTTCGCCAGCTCGAGCGCTTGCCGCATCGGAGTTTTGCCGTTGGCCACCGGCTCAAACCACACGGGAAACTTGAGATTCTGTTTGATCACCCCCCCCACGCCGTCTTCCACGAGCTTGGTGCGGTTTTCAACCCGCAGCGGACTGCTGGCGATTTCACCAATCGACACCAAGCCGCGTCCCCCCAGGTTGCCCCCCATTGCCGATTGCACTTTCAGCCCGTAACCGATCACTCCAATCTGAAAGTACTCGCGAATTCCGTCGGCTCGCCCGCACTTGATGCACAGCGTCTGAAGCAACCGGTTGATGGCATCGGCCACACCGTCGGATTTCTTTTTGTCCGGCTGCGCACCGAACGACTTCGCCATCGACGCCGACTGATCCACCAGAAACACAATGCAGGTGGGATTCGTGCGGTTGATTTGAGCACTGTAGGCCATGCACCCCGCTCCTTTCTTCGTCCGAAACGGTCTGTTCTGCCATTCACTCAGGACGTCCTGCGGTCTGGCACGTTGGAGAATCATCATATCCCCGGCACTTGTTTGTACAACGCAAAGCAGAACCAATGCCGCCTTGCGGATGCGGCCACAATCCCCTGCGACCGAGTGGAGTAGCCGAAGTCGTGAGACTTCGGAGATGGTGTCATCCGTCCGAACTCTCACGAGTTCGGCTACCGCTAAGTGGACCCGCAGAGATGACTATGTAGCCACGCTCGCCAAGATCGTGGGTTTCCCCAAAAACGCCCACACTCTTGGCGAGCGTGGCTACCCAGCGA
>JACRIH010000491.1 GCA_016235885.1 Planctomycetales bacterium
GGAGTTCACGAAGTTTTCGCTGGTCTGGTGACGGTCAACCTGTGGGAGGACCACACCGAACAGCGCCAGGGCCAGCGCAAGCGCGGTGACCGCCAGCGATTGCAGTGCCCGGTCCAACCGACCGCGCTGCGAAAACTTCCACGCGATCCACGCGCCGGCGACAGGCACGCACCCGACGACTCCCAGCCACGCTTCGCCCGGCAGAATTGTCAGCGAGGCAATCGGCAGGCCGATGACCAGCGACACGCCGACGAGGACCAGGCTGCCCAGTGCCACGCGCCAACTCCAGCGGTCCAGCAGGCCAGGTTGAGCTAGGTAGCCCTCGATCATCCGCGACGTCAACAGTGCCAGCGCGGGGTAGCAGGGCGTGATGTAGTTCGGGAGCTTCGTGCCAGCGAGCGAGAAGAACCCGACGTACGCGGTCACCCAGCAGGTGAGAAACAGATCGCCGCGCGAGAACGAACCGCGATCACGCAGCCGGCGCACTGTTTCGCGAACGGCCTGTGGCAACAGGATCGACCACGGGAAGAATCCCACGAACACGGCGAGCAGGTAAAAAATGATCGGGCCGCGATGGCCGTCGAGCGTTGAGGCGAAACGTTCCAGGTTGTGCCGGCCGAGGAACATTTCGAGCCATTCGCCGCGCGTCTCGATTCCGACCGCCACGTACCACGGCAAGGCGATTGCCGACAGCATGACCAGCGCGACCAGCGGCCGAAGGCTGCGGAGGGACTTCCAGACGTGAACCGGATGCAGCCGGGATCGAACCCAGCGTCCGATCCGCGTCCACCACCGCACGGAATCATCTGTCCGTTGTAACTTCGCAGGTGCGTGGCACCAGACGAACAGGGCGATTACGAGTCCCGGCAACACGACTCCCACCGGACCTTTCGCCAGCACGGCCAGACTCAGCGCGGCGTACATCGCGACGGACAAGCCAAGTCCCGGTCTGGTCGAAGCGGTGGCCGACCCCATTTCGCAACCATTTCGCACACAAGCGGCCACGTAGCACAACAGCCCGAGCGTGCTGAAAAAGATCAGCGTCGAATCGGGCGTGGCCGCTCGCGACGCGACGCCGAACAACAGGCTCGCAGTCAGAACCAGTCCAGCCCACCAGCCGGTTTCCGGGCGGAACATGATCCGTCCGAGATGGTACGTGCAGAGGACCGTCCCCACGCCGAACGTGGCCGACCAAAACCGGGCCGCGAACTCGGTGACTCCAAACACGCGGTAGGCTCCGACCATCAGCCAGTACAACAGCACCGGCTTGTCGAATCGTGGCAGCTCGTTGTAGCGCGGCAGAATGTAATCGCCGTTGACGAGCATTTCGCGGGCGCATTCGGCGTTCTTCGGTTCGTCCTCGTCCCACAAGCGGGTTCCGCCGAGGTTCGCGAAAAACATGACCGCCGCAACGGCCGCCAATCCGAGTTGATGCCGCGTGGTGGTCCTCATCCGTGAGCGACTCCTCAAAAGGGGCGGGAGTCTAGGCCAAGGCGAACGTGTGGGCAACCGCAATTCTCAATGAACCGAGCCGTAATCCTCCGGGTTGACGCTGGTTGCGATGTGGGCTACAAACCCGCCCGCCGCACGGAAAGTGGCGACGCATTTCTTCAATCATCATGCACGGATGCCTTCATGCCGCAGCCTTGCCAGTCGTCGGTCGACCCTCGTTTGATGGCCCCGTGGATGCCGTGGCGCGGCGACTTGCAGCCGCTGCTGCGTCTGCCGTTGGTGCTACTGCTGCTGGGCGGCCTCGCGTTTGCCGTGGATGTGCCTGTGTCGATCTGGCTCCCGCAGCGCCACCTGCTCAATTTCATGGACGACTTTTTGCAGGTGTTCGAGTCGTTCGGCGATGCGGTGGGGATCATCGTGTTTGGTGTGGCGCTGTTCATGCTCGACGTGCGACGCCGCTTCACACTCGTGCGGGTGATGCTGGCGGCGCTGGGGTCTGGCGTGATGGCGGACGTCGTCAAATTGCTCGTCTCACGGTCGCGCCCGTACGACTGGAACTATCAGGGAGGCGTGTTCGACACGTTTCAGGGATTGCTTCCGTTTGTCGGTGCCGGAGCTGGCGGCCAGAGTTTTCCGTCGGCTCACGTGGCGACCAGCATGGGGTTCGCGCTGGCGATCGGTAGCGTGTACCCGCGCGGCCGCTGGCTGTTCTTTTTCGTCACCGCGCTCGTGGGTTTGCAGCGTGTCGAGGTGGGGGCGCACTTCGTCAGCGATGCGTGCTTCGGAGCCGCGGTTGCCTGCCTGACGTCGCTGTTTGTGTTCCGAATGAAAAGCCTGGGCCTCCTGTTCAATCATTTGGAACGGACGCTACTCAATCAGGGTGACGCATTCGCTGACCTGGGTGTTCGCGACGTGCCTGCCAGTCCAGCCCCGCAACTGTTCGTCGCCGAGTCATTCACGCAGAGTGGCGACTTGACGGAGGATCGGGACGAATTGGCGATCACTCCCCAGTTTCGCAGGGTCGAGCGTGTCTCGTCGCTGTCCATCGTGATCCCGGTTTTCAACGAACGAGATAGCATCCGACCGCTGTACGACCGGCTGGCGACCGAACGGACACGGTTCGGCAGCGAAACGGAATTCGTCTTCGTCGACGACGGTTCGACCGATGGGAGCGATGTTGAACTGCGTCAACTCGCGGCGACTGACTCCGCAGTGAAGGTGGTCCAACTGCGGCGGAACTTTGGTCAGACGGCAGCCATGCGCGCCGGTATCGAACACGCTTCCGGAGACGTCATCGCCTTCCTCGACGGCGATTTGCAGAACGATCCGGCCGATCTGCCGGCGATGCTGGACAAACTCGGAACCGGCTTCGACCTCGTGCAGGGTTGGCGAAAGAATCGGCACGACGCGTGGATCAGCCGCTGCCTGCCGTCGTGGTTCGCGAACCGCCTGATCGGCCGGGTCACCGGCACGTCGTTCCACGACATTGGCTGCACTCAGAAAGTGATCCGCCGCGAAATCGCCTTGGAATTGCCGCTGTACGGCGAAATGCACCGATTCCTGCCGATCCTCGCTCACTGGCGCGGAGCACGCTGCGCCGAGATGCCCACACGACATCACGCACGACAATTCGGGACGTCGAAATACGGTCTGCTGCGCGCCTTCCGCGTGGTGCTCGATCTGGTGACAGTCAAATTTCTGGTGAGCTACCTCGTCAGCCCCATGCGGTTGTTCGGGATGATCGGGTTGCTGTGCGGCTGCCTCGGAATGCTGTCCGGTGTCGCCACCGTGGCGATGAAATGGGCCTGGTCCGTGGACATGACTGGCAACCCCCTGCTGCAACTGACCTGTCTGGCGTCGATCGTCGGCTTGCAATTTTTCTGCCTGGGGCTGCTCGGCGACGTGAGCGTGCGAACGTATTTCGAGTCGCAGGGAAAGCCGTCGTACGCCGTTCGCGAGCGAATCAATTTCACCACCGGTTCACGATCACTCCACGACGCCGCGTAGAGAAAGGGGCGAAATCACCCCAGTTCCAATTCGTCTTGCCTCAATTTGACGATTCGGATACTTAACCGTCCCCGCCGCCTTGGCGGGATGCATTTCCGCTCTCATTTCAGCCTCAGATCGCACGGGAAAGACCTCGTCATGGACGGTGTCAAGGAAGACACTCGGTTCGGCGTTGCGTCGGGTCTCCAGGGAGATCGCGGTGCGCGCGGCCCATCGTTCCACCTCGGCCACATCGCACGTTGGGCGATGCTGAGCGTGGTTGCCTGCAGTTGGTCGACAAGCGCTGTTGCGCAGGGAGACGTTCCCGAGGAGCCTCGCGAACCGCGCAAGCTGCCGTTCGCGGTAGGGCCGGTCATGGATGACGAGGCGGTTCCCGAGCAGCCGATCGTCGAGGTCCGCGTGGCCGGCAACGTCACGATTCCCGAGGAGGCGATCCTCAAGCAGGTGAAAACTCGGGCCGGCCGGGTCCCGTCGCCTAAGCAGGTTCGCGATGACGTCCGAGCCTTGTACAACACCCGCTGGTTTTTCAACATCGAGCCGCGTTACCGCCAGACCGACGACGGGATCATCCTGATTTTCCAGGTGGTCGAACGTCCGGTGCTGCTCAGCGTCACGTTCCAAGGCAACAAGGAAATCAAGACGAAGAAGCTCGACGAATTGATCGGGCTGAAAACAGGCGGGGCGTACGACGTCAGCATCAATCGCGAGGCAGTGCATCGGATCGAGGACTATTACCACGAGAAGGGCTACACGTTCGCTCAGGTCTCGCTCGCGAAGGGGGACTCGAAGGATGACCGCGAGGTGGTGTTCGACATTGTCGAAGGCCCCAAGGTCAAGGTGGCCTCCGTGAAGTTCGTGGGCAACAAATTCTCCAGCGACGGCCAGCTTCGGACGAAATTGACGACGGCGGTGCTGAAGCTCTGGCTGTTCGGCGGAAAATTTGATCCGGCCACCATCCCCGGCGACGTCGAGGCGCTGACCGAGTACTACCACAGCCTCGGTTTCTTCGACGTGAAGATTCACCCGCCGAAGCAACTCTTCTCGAAAGACAAGTCGCGGCTGACTCTCGAATATCAGGTCGATGAGGGGCTGCGCTCCAAAGTTCGCAGCGTGGAGATCGTCGGGAATCAGGTGATTGCGACCGATGCGATTCGTCAGAACATGCAGATCAAGCCGGGGAAATACTTCACCGAGCGCGACCTCAGCAAGGACATTCAAAAAGTCACGCAGCAGTACGGGGAACTCGGGCGAATCTTTGCGCGGGTCGATGCCGGTCCACGCTTCCTCGATGAACCCGGCATGGTGGACATCGTGTACAACCTCGATGAAGACCGGCCCCGCCGCATCCGCCGGATCAACGTGCATATTGAGGGGGACAACCCGCACACGAAAGAGTCGGTGGCACTCAACCGCATTGGCGTGAAGCCGGGCGATCTGGCCAACCAAAAGGATCTCAAACGAGGCGAGGGCCGGCTCAAGGGGGGCGTGTTTGCCAACGGTCAGGCAGGATCGAAGCCGCCGCGCATCGACGTGGTCCGGGGCGAAGAGCGCCCCGGTCTGACCGAAACGATCGTCCGCGCTCAGGGGCTTGGTGATCCGGCACAGCGGGGAAGCAACCCACTTTACAACGGTGGCGTGCAGGGCGATCCGCTCGGCAATGTGTTCAGCGGGCCGGGACCGGATTGGGTGGACCTCGACATTCACGCGCAGGAGACGCAGACGGGACGGCTGATGTTCGGCGTCGGAGTGAACAGCAACGCCGGTTTGCTCGGCAACATCGTCCTCGAAGAAAACAACTTCGACATCTCCCGACCGCCGCGCAACTGGCAGGACGTGGTCAATGGCACGGCGTGGCGCGGGGCAGGTCAGCAGTTTCGCATCGAAGCGGTGCCCGGCGATCAGTTGAGCCGCTATCTGGTGAGTTTCACCGATCCGTACTTCCTTGACCAGGACATCAGCTTTGGGGTGAGTGGCTTTTACTTCTCCCGGTTTTATCAGGATTGGAATGAACAGCGGCTGGGTGGACGATTGAGTTTGGGCAAGATCTTCACACAGACGCTCTCGGGTTCGGTCTCGTTGCGGGCGGAGAACGTGCAGTTGTCGAATCCGAGCAACGCGAATGTCCCATTGCTCGCGCAGGCGTTGGGAGACAACTTCCTGTCCACGATTCGATTCGGATTGGCCCACGACACTCGCGACTCCCCGTTCCTGCCCGGAGCGGGTCACTACGTCGAAGCGAGTTACGAACAAGCCTTCGGGGACTTTGTCTACCCGCGAGCCGAACTGGAAGGCCGGCAATACTTCACGACTTGGGAGCGGCCCGACGGCAGCGGACGGCAGATCTTCACGCTGGCCGGGAATCTGGGTTGGACTGGAAACGACACGCCAATCTTCGAGCGATTTTACGGCGGTGGCTTCCAAAGTTTTCGCGGCTTCACGTTCCGTGGCGTCTCACCGCGCGATCAGGATGTGCGCATCGGTGGCCAGTGGCTGGCTCTCGGCACGGCCGAGTACATGGTGCCACTCACTGCTGACGGTACGATCCAAGCGGTGGCGTTTACCGACTTCGGAACCGTGGACACGAACGTCACCTTTGGAGATTTTCGACTCACCGCGGGAGCCGGATTGCGAGTCACAGTCCCCGCGATGGGCCCTGTGCCCATCGCGCTCGACTTTGCCTTCCCCGTTGCGAACCAGGCAGAAGACAACCTGCAGGTGTTCAGCTTCTATGTGGGGCTGTCGCGGTAGGTCAGCCCTTCCAAGCTGACATGTGAGTTGTTGCGGATCAACTGGCAACTTGGTCAGGCTGTAAGCCTGACCTACGGGGCTCCTACGGTTTGTACCCCAGCAGGTCGTAGAGTTCGGCTCGCGTTTGCATGCGGTCCACAAACCCGCGCTGGCTCCCCTGCTCAGCCAGTTCTCGCATCGCCGTTTCGGTGGCGCGCATGGCGATCCGGAACAGCGTGGCCGGGAACAGCACGGCGCGATAGCCCATGTCCGATAGCTCCGACACGCTCAGCGACGGGCTTTTGCCGAACTCGGTCATGTTCGCGATGAGCGGCACACCCGGTAGTTCGCGAGCAAACCGGGCAAACTCGTCGCGGGTTTCCAACGCCTCGGGGAAGATCATTTCAGCCCCGGCGGAAACGTAGGCTTGGGCACGAGTAATCGCGTCTTCGATCCCGTGAACCGCACGAGCATCCGTCCGCGCGATCAGGACGAACTCAGCATCTTGCCGCGCGGCAGTCGCCGCACGCAGCTTCTCAACCATTTCGTCGCAACTCACGACCGACTTGCCACTCAAATGCCCGCACCGTTTCGGGAATTCTTGATCTTCGAGATGAATGCCGGCGACGCCCGCCCCCTCGAACACCTTCACCGTCCGTTCGACCTCCTGAACGTCACCGAAACCCGTGTCGGCATCTGACAAAACCGGAACGCTCACCGCCTGCACGAGGTAACCCGCCTGTTGCACAAACTCATCACGAGTCGTCAGTCCGATATCGGGAACGGCACTTAATCCGGCTGATAATGCGGCACCTGATTGGTAGACCGCGGCAAATCCCGCCCGCTCTGCCATCCGGGCAACCAGGGCGTTGAAGACGCCGGGAATGGCGACGCATCCGGTGGCGATACTCTCCCGAAATCTCTGGCGGGGACTGGGGTTGTGTTCGTCTGACTTGGCTTCGGTTCGGTGGTTCATCAGTGCTGCAAAATTTTCCTGAAAGGTTTTTCGAATACCTGTGTATTACTAGGTAGGAGTTGGTCTTTTGTGGGTGGCCGTCGGGTTTCGACTCAATTTGGTTTCACCGAACGCTCGGCTGGAAACGATTTCCGGCCGCAATGCTGGACCAAGGTTTGATCCGGCTGGGGAATTGTTACAGGATGAACTCCGAGGTCTTTGCAAATGCATTCTGAATTGCTTTCTGATGACGACCTCGCAGAAATCAAACGCCGGGTGGAGCGGGCCACACCCGGCCCTTGGATTCATGCATCCGAGGGCATCATCGAAACCAAAAACCCGCATCGCCGAATCTTGGCGATGGCGTGCCGCGGGAGCGACCGCGTTATTCCATCGCTCCCGGTGGCGGATAACGGAGCGTTCATCTCGCACGCCCGGACCGATATCCAGCGTTTGATCGCCGAAGTCGAACGCCTGCGAGCGATGTTGAATGGTCACGTGAAACACGACTGAATCCAGGCGCTGCTTCTCGCCACCGCGTTGATATCGCGTCGATCAGGCCGTGCGTCCGGTCGGCTCGATCGATTCCGAATCGGCTTCCTCCGTGCGTTCACGCTCCTCGGCATTCGCGTCCTCCCGCTCGCCAGCTTCAGGTTCCAGATCGACCAACTCGACGCGCCGCACACGCGTTGGTTCGGCCTCGACCACCGTCAACTCGTACCGCCCGATTCGCAGCTTTTCGCCCGGTTCCGGGATGTGCCCCAGTAGCTCGACGACCAAGCCGCCGGTGGTGTCGGCTGCCAGTTCCTCCGGCAGTTCGATGTGGCATTGCTCGACCAGTTCGTCCACGGGGCACAGCCCGTCAATCAAATACCGCCCCTGGCTGCGGCGGATGATCTGCGGCAACTCGCGGTCGAACTCGTCCTGAATCGGCCCGACGAGTTCCTCGAGCACGTTCTCGAATGTGACCATGCCGGCCACCGTGCCGTACTCATCGACGACCATCGCGACGTGCGTCCGGTTGCGCTGGAACTCGCGGAGCAGCACGTCCAACCGCATGGTCTCGGGAAAAACGGGGATTTTGCGAGCGAACTTCGCCAGTGATGTGATTTCTTGGCCGGTCGTGACCGACCGCAGCAGGTCTTTCGTGTGCAACATGCCAATCACGCGGTCGAGATCTCCGTCGCAGACCGGAAACCGCGTGTGTCGCGTTTCGGTCACGATCCGCATGTTCTCGCCGATCGGGCGTCGCGCATTCAGAAACGTGATGTTCCGTCGCGGAACCATGATTTGCCGGGCGACCTTGCTCTCCAGGTCGAGCACGTTCTCGATCATCAACCGTTCGCGGCGAGACACTTCGCCACCCGCCGCGGATTCTGCCAGCATCAGCCGCAGTTCGTCTTCCGTCGCGTGAACTTGTTCGCCATTCGGCAGGACTCGCACGCCAATCGCCAGCACCATCAGATTGCTCACGCGGTTGAGCAGCCAGATGAACGGCCAAAACACTTTGAAAAAGATCGCCAGCGGTGGCGAAATCACTAGCGCGGTGCTGCGTGCCGCATGGATGGCCACGATCTTCGGGGCTTGTTCGCCGAGCGTGATGTGCAGAAACGTGATCACCACGAACGCCAGCGGCACCGCAATGTAGTCGACCGCTCTTTCCGAGAACCCCAGCCAGGTGACAACCGGCACCAGCCATTTCGAAATCACCGGCTCGCCGACCCAACCCAGTCCCAGGCTGGCCAGAGTAATTCCAAGCTGGCACGCGGACAGATACGCATCCAGCCGGCCGAGCAACTTTTCCGCGATTTTCGCCGACCAGTTCCCCTCTTTGGCGAGCGTTTCGATCTGCGTCAAACGCACCTTCACCAGCGCGAACTCGGCGGCCACGAAAAAGCCGTTCGCCAGAACCAGCAGCAGGACGAACAGGATTTCAACAACGGGCATGCGGGAAATCTCAGGTGACTTGAAAGCGGCGGTGATTGTAGTTGCGAACCCGCACAACGGCAAAGCTCGCACAATATCGTCCCCCTCTCCCCTTTTGGGGA
>JACRIH010000487.1 GCA_016235885.1 Planctomycetales bacterium
CCCTCCTCCGGACTTCTGGCCCCTTGGCCGCCGGGGAGAAGAGCGGACGGCGAGCTTGCTGATGGAGCGTCTGCATGACCGGCCGCAGGGCGCTCGTCATCACCTTCGATCAGTTGCCGGCGTCGATCCTCGGCTGCTACGGCAACGACTGGATCGAGACGCCCCATCTCGACCGCCTCGCCACGCAGTCGGTCCTATTCGACCTCCACTTCGGCGAAAATTTCGAACCGCAGGCGAAGAACCACGCCTGGTGGACCGGCACACCGCAGCATCCGCTCGACGAATCCGAACAGGCGCGTCAGCCCGCGCTCGTGCAGTTGTTGAACAATGCGCGAGTGGCCACCGTGCTGCTGGCCGAACGGACAGCGACCGATCCGCTGGCGCACGCGCCACCGTTCACGAAGGTCGTGCCTGTCATGGGAACCGACGGGCCGGACATGCCAGCGAACGAACATCCATTTTCGCGGTTGATCGTGGAAGCCACGCGATGCGTCGCTGAACTTCACTCGTCTCCCGCGCCGTGGCTGGTCTGGCTCGAATCGCGAGGCGTGCCGCAGTCGTGTCACCCGCCGACCGAATTGCAGGACCTGTACGACGACGAATTCGAAGCGGAAGTAGGGTGGGACCAGCGCAGCGCAGGCCCACCAGACGACGGCTCGCCGATCTCCAAACCGAACGTCGATCTCGACAACAGCGCTGAGGATTCCGACCTGTTTCGCTGGCGATCCGAAGTGGCGGCGTATGTTTCTTTCATCGACGAGTGCCTCGGGCACCTGCTCAAATTCCTCGACGACTCGGGCTTGGCAGACCAATCACTCGTGATCGTCACCGCCGCCACTGGCGACTCTCACGGCCTGCTCACAGAATCGCTCGTCCACACGCCACTGATCGTCCGCGATCCGACCGGCGACATCCCCGGCAGCCGCTGCCACGAACTGGTCCAATCGACCGACATCTTCCCGACGCTGCTGGAATGGTTCGATCTTCCCACGGCCGAATCAGCCACCGGCCACAGCCTGTTGCCGTGGACGCATTCCGAATCCGCCAATCGAACCGCGCGCGAGTGCCTGCACCTCGGCTGCGGCCGACAGCAGCAAGCGATCAGAACGCGCGAGCACTATCTGATCTGCGATTCTGAGGCCCTGGCCTCGGCCGATCCGGCCAGCACGGCCTCCCACGTGCAGCTCTTCGAAAAACCGCACGACCGCTGGGACCGTCTCGACCTCAGCCGCGAATACCCGGCGATCGTCGAACAGTTGCTGCGGCAGGCTGGAGACGCACACAGACGTTGGTCCGGTCAAGTGTTTGCTCAATCCGGTTTGTCTGATGAAGCGGTGGATGCCGTTTCTTCACCAACCGTTTCCAACAGCACATCATCCCCCGCCGACCAATCGAAGTCCTCCGCATCCACAAACTGACCTCTGTGTGGAATCGGGTCACTCCAACAGACGTATGAGCGTTCGGTTGAGACATTCCACGGAAGTCGGCTCAGCGCAGCCTGCGCGACCGACGGCAGATATTTAGCCCAGTTAGTGTGATAACAGCGAACGCCAACTCGCCAATTTCGGATGGAAGAGGCACGTGGTGCCGACAACAATGCACCGTCAACGAAGTGGGAAGTTTTGAAGAGGACTTCACGAAAACAGACCGACTCGCCGGGCAGGAGGGTTTGTTCGGCGAGGCCCATGCCACACATCCCAATGAGTGATTGATCGATCCATTTATCATTTGTCTGAACTTCGAGTTCGGAGATTGGGTGTTCCTTGCCAATACCCCAGAACTTGACCGGGCTCCGAGTGATGTTTTTCATCCGGACATTTGCGATCCACATTGGATTGCGTTCTCCCGGAGCAGGGCACTCGTAGCTCTCGATGGAGAACTCCAAAGTTCGTTCAGATCGTGAACGGTTGATCCAGAAGAGCACGCTGCCACCAAATGCGATGGCAAGAAGTACTCGATTCGAATTCCGGAATTGGAGGGACATGGCATCAGAACTCCACGGCAGACGTCGATGAGATGGCCCGGCGATGTGAACGTGTATGACGCGTGAAACGAGGAGATTGGTGAATTGACGCAAGGAAGACGATTCGAGTTCCAAGGATTTCAGGCGATGATTTCGCGGATCGGTGAACCGAAGTCGATTTCCAGACGCTTGTGGCCGGGGATTTCGAGGCGGTGGGAGTCGAGGCCCAACTGGCGAAGCACGGTCGCGTGGAGATCGGTGACGTAATGGCGATGCTCGGCGGCGTGGAAGCCGAGTTCGTCGGTGGTCCCGTGCGCGATACCCCCCTTGATCCCGCCGCCCGCCAGCCAGACCGAGAAACCGTACGGGTGGTGATCGCGACCATCTGACTTTTCGGCTCCGGGCGTGCGACCGAACTCCGTCGTCCACACGACCAGCGTTTCGTCCAGCAGGCCGCGTTGCTTGAGATCCTTCAGCAGCGCGGCAATCGGTTGATCCACGGCACCGCAGCGCGTGCTGTGATTCTTGATCAATTGGGAATGGGCATCCCAGCCGTCGTCAAAAATCTGCACGAACCGCACCCCGCGTTCGACCAGCCGCCGAGCCGTCAGACAGAACTGGCCGAATCGTTTGGTCGCGGCCTGTTCGATGCCGTAATTCTTCTGTGTGTCCGCCGTCTCGCCGCTGAATTGAATGACTTCGGGGACCGCCATCTGCATTCGAAACGCCAGCTCGTACGATTTGATTCGCGCCCGCAAGGCGGAGTCGGCGGGATACTCGACACCCGCCAAGCCGTTCAGTTCGCGGAGCAATTCCAGTTGCTGCCTCCGCTCTTCCACCGTGACCGTGGCCCCCGGTGTGCCGAACGGCAGCGGGTTGGCCGGGTCCACGTTGAGCGGTACGCCCGCATGTTCTGGACCGAGATAAGCCGCGCCGTGCGCTCCGACTCCGCCACAACAGTCACCGGGTCCGCCTCCCATGACCACGAACTGCGGCAGGTTGTCGTTCAGCGAACCGAGTCCATAATGCACCCACGAACCGATCGACGGATGGAACCCGTCGAAGATGTGCCGCCCGGTGTGAATCTGAAGCTGCGCCGCGTGGTCGTTGTCCGTGGTCCACATCGACCGCACGACCGAAATGTCGTCGATGCAACTCGCCACGTGCGGCCACCAGTCGCTGACTTCGATCCCGCTGTCGCCACGTTTCGCGTACCCGATTTGCAGCGGGTAAATCTTCGGCATCAGATCGCGCAGCGTGCCGGCAAAATCGCGGACGTTCTTGCGGTAGAACGGCGAATTGAGAATCGCGTCCTTGTACGGCGACTCGTCAAACGTCTTCCCCGCGTACGTGTTCAGCGCCGGCTTGGGATCAAAACTCTCGACATGACTCGTCCCGCCGAGCATGCAGAACCAAATCACACTCTTCGCCCGCGGCGCGACATGCGCCAGCCCGTCGGGCGGGACGTGTGCCGCATCGGAATCGGCTCGCACGACACCGTCGCGCTGCAACATGGCCCCCAGCGCCAGGCCGGTGAAGCCCATGCCCACATCGGACAGGAATGTCCGGCGAGAGACTTGTCCACAGGGGTACGTTGGCAAGGCTCGATTCATGGCGACTCCGTAATTTGGTGCGTTGAACACACCCGACATTCAGCGGATTGTCACAAAGTCGTTGTGGCTGAACAAGACGTGGATCAGGTTTTCGCGGGCATGTTGATGTGGGTCGGATGCGGCGGCCGTCACGTTCGGCCCGGCCGCAGCGGAGAACGTGGTTTTCGGACCGGAGCGGTGGAGGTCCGTGTTCGTGCGGAGAAACCGTTCGCACGCGGCGACTTCTTCCGGACGCGGCGGTCGCGACAAAACGTGCTCGAATGCGGCGTGAATGAACGCCGCCATTCGCGGCGATTCGTCCGCCAAGCCGACTTCGTCTGATATCTTTTTCGCCAGCAGACGCGACTGGTTGAGCAACAGGGCACTGTTTCCGAGAGCCAGCGCCTGCTGCGGCATCACGCTTTCCTGGCGGCGATAGCATTCGTTCGGGTTCGCCTGGTCGAACAATTCCAGAAACTGCATCTTCTCGTTCGGCGTGCTGCGGAAGTAGAGGCTGCGACGGCGAGTCGTCTGTCCCTCGGTTTCGGGGATCTCCGGGCCGGTTGGCGTGAGGTCGAGTTGTCCGGCGACGGAGAGCACGCTGTCCCGCACGACTTCCGATTCCATCCGCCGCGAGTTCATGTGCCAGAGGAAACGGTTGTCGGGATCGAATGTAGCCGGGTCACTCCGTGACCCGGAGTTCGGGTCGCGGAGCGACCCGGCTACTTTGCTCGACTGCCGGTACGTGTTCGACAGAACGACCAGCCGGTGGATGTGCTTCATCGACCAGCTGTGATCCATCAATTCCGCCGCCAACCAGTCGAGCAGTGCTGGATGCGACGGGCGTTCGCCGTTCAAACCGAAGTTGGCGACGGACGGCACGAGGGCTTGGCCGAAATGTCGCAGCCAGATGTGATTCACTGCGATCCGCGCCGTGCGCGGGTTGCGGGGATCGACAATCCACTGTGCCAGTGCCAACCGGCGTCCAGTGCTGGTGGCGGGGTAGTTCGGACCGAGAGGCGTGTAGGTGCCGTCCTCCTTCGCCGCATTCGTCTTCGCCGTTTCGAGAGTCTTCGTGGCAGCCGTTCGCTTGGTCTCGGCGTCGGTGATCGCCTTCTTCTTCGCTTCGTCATTCGCGTGTGGTGCCTCTTGCGCGGCGAGTAGATTCAGCTCGGCTTCGAGCACCTCCTGTTCCGCGCGAACAACTGCCACTTGACGTTCCGCCTTTGCCGCGGCGATTGCCAGCATGGCGGCTGGAGCCCCGGCTTCAGCCGGTTGACCGCCTGAAGGCGGGACTCCAACCTTCGCTCGTTCGGCCGCGTTACGGGCTTCGAGTGCGGCGAG
>JACRIH010000488.1 GCA_016235885.1 Planctomycetales bacterium
CGTCCGCGTCTTCGGTTTTGGGAAAGCAACGATAGTAGGCTTCGCCGAGATCTTTGAGCAGTTGCGGACGCCGTTCGGTGGCCGCGTGACGATAGATCAACAATTGTCCGACCAGCGTAGACGCGGCGGAGTCGCCGGAGATCACATTGTCACAGACACCGTCCAGCCGCGTGGCGAGATCCGCATCCGCCGCAAGGGCTTCGCCGAACAACGCAGTACGCCACACATCCGCCGCTGGGGACGATTCGGCAGGATCGGTCGGAGGCGGAGTCAGTTGCTGCTGAATCTGATTCAAACACGCATTCAACTCGGATCGCACACGCTCCATTCGTGTTTGTTGCTCTTCGAATCCCTTCTGCAACATCTTACCGATTTGCCGGCACGCCGAAACGATCGGTTCCAATGCCTCCGGTGTCAGTTCGTGTTTCTCCTGCAACGACGATTCGATGCGGTCGAGTCGCGAGGCGAGTTCGTCCAGTCGTTTCGTCCAAGCTTCCGCCACGATCGCGAACTCGACGGATTCACCAGCCGACCCGGATGTCCGTCGTCCGGACAAGTACCGTGCCAGTTCGTCACCGGCCTGGTCAAAACGTCGCGACAGCTTTTGGAAGTCGCGTTGCAGTGACTGCAGCGCGGCGACATCGTCGTGGTCCTCGGGGGCTGGCGCTGGTCGAGGTTCCACAACCGGTTTTCGCGGTTCCTGTTTCACGATTGTTGGAGGCGCAGGCTGAGGAGGCGCGGCTCGCTCTTTGGTCGGAGCTGGTTCGGGCTGTTCGGCCAATGCGGGTGTGTGGCCCGTCACCAACGAAGCCAACTTGCGCAGGCTGAAGCCGCCGTCGTGAGTCGTGGAATCTGAAGTCTGCGACATGGATCATCCTCGTACCGAGAGATCAATGTTGTCCAAAGCACCGGTGTCGAGATAGAAGGCGTCGGTGGTCAGTGTTCTCCAAGAGAACGCGACGTTGCGGTCCGGCCCCTCGTCCGCGTAGGCCGGCTCACCGGCGACCGTCCCTTTGACATCAATCAGTTCAAACGACTCGGGCTGATCTTTCGTGGCCCGCTTGCGTTCGAGCGTGACCTTCAAGTTGATCGGCCCCGCGCGACCGTGTTTGTCCACCTTCAGACACCAGACTGGAGTCGCCTCGGCCTGCTCTTGGCTGCTCAGCCGGCGACCGATCAGCACTCGTTCCGACACGACCTCGAATTCCTTGCGCTCGACACGCTGCACCTTCTGGCCTGGCTGGGTCGGCTCGAACAGCATTTTGGTTTTCTGAATTCTCGATGTACCGTCCGTGAGGATGCCCCAAAAGTAATCATTGCCGCGCGTCGGATCGTCCGTGTCGATCCCTTCCATCTTGAACTGGAAGCTGCCGAGCAATCCTTCTGAGACCAGGAAGTCGATGGCCCCACCCACGACCACGGCGCTTTTCGGATCGACAATGACGCCAGGGTTGCGTCCCTCGTCGTCCTGGTACGGATACCAGTTGCCCGCGAAGTGATTGTGCAGCGGGATAACTCGCGACGAGTGGAGCGGCAGGTACTGCTTGACCAATTCCTGAATCTGCCGCAGCTTGGTCGGTTGCCCCGCCAGCAGGACAATGTCCACGTCGTAGTCCACCAGTCGGCGGCAGAAGTCGAGCAGCAGTTCGTTGAAGACTTCAAAGACGATCGGCTCGAACGCGGCCGAATCGAACATCAGTGCGAGATCCTGGAGGATGTTGATGTTCCCGCCGCCGTATTTTTCGTCGATGACCTGTTGCAGCGACGTCACGATTTCCGGCGAGACGTAGTGGGGGTCGGTGTGCGAGATTTCCGTTTGCGTGTCGTCGTTGACCGCGGCTTGGAGGTACGCCTGAGCCAGCGGGACGAACATGCGGTTCATCCACAGGACTCGCTGTTGGCGATATCTCGAATTCGCGGGAACCTCCTGCCCAAACAGAAACTCCACGACATCGGGACTCATCCCCACGCAATCGGCCAGACGCGGGATGATGAGTTTTTCGAGGAGTCGTTTCACCAGTTGATCGCCCGCCAGCGAGATCCCGTCGCGGTGGAGCATTTCGCCAGAGATGGCGTCCACAAATCCCGCGCGATGCGTGTACTTGGCGATCATCAGATCGGTCGTGCCGCCACCGATGTCAATGCAGCCGATCCGCACTTCCTGCGAGGGACTCGCCGCCCCCGCTTCGCCGCGCGGACGGCTCACCAGCGAAAACCACAGCGGCGCGTTGCGTTCGAGCGTTTGAAGTTCGCTCCAAATGTAAGTCAGATGAACCGCGCTGGCCTCGTCCACCTGCATCATGAGCGTCGGCTTCATGCGCTGCGTGCGGCCGAGCGTCGCATGGAAAATGTCGATCGCTTTTTGGGCCTGCTGCTGGAAGCGTGCGCGTTCCTGCGGGATCATGCCGCTGGGAAACGTGAACACCAGACTGCGCAACTCGCGAGGCCGACCGGTCTCGCCAGCCATCTCGCGGTAACCGACGGAGTTCACGTAGGCGTAGGCCTGACACAGAATCTCGTACAACGCCGCGACCATCAGCGAGCGCGGCGCGTGCTGCG
Source organism: Planctomycetales bacterium (assembly GCA_016235885.1). Lineage (GTDB taxonomy): Bacteria > Planctomycetota > Planctomycetia > Planctomycetales > Planctomycetaceae > JACRIH01. The sequence continues at coordinate 2,560 of JACRIH010000488.1, forward strand.
GACGCATTGGCGATTCGCGGGCGATGTCGTGATCGCCGATCTCGTCCGAGTCGTCCGGCGGCAGTTCCAACTCGTCGGGATCGTGCTCGGCGAGGAATCGGAAAAACGGGCCGTGCAAAATCGACGAATAGTTCCGGGTGCCGGCACGATCGGTCGGGTCGGCCATGTGCCACAGAGCGCCCCCCAGCCAAGTGGCGTCGTCGGCCCACAGGTAACGCTTCGGCGAACTGACCCCCGTGCGGACGTCGGCTTCCAAGCGCATCGCCTGCGTGACGTCGTCCCCCTCCTGCCCCATCCGTACCGGAGACAATTCCTGAAACAATCGCGGCGTAACGAAGACCGTCTGCACGGGCTGCGGCTTCTTGCGGTTGAAGATTCCACCCGCCTGCGCGGCTCCCGGTGGGTAGATCTTTTTCTCCAACCGCGGCGGCGGAAGGTACGGCGACTGACACCACTGTGTGCGCGAGTTGAACCAGCGGGCGCTCCACTTCCGGCGAAACTTCCCCGCGCTGTCCCACAGGTCGAGTTGGAACCGGTTGACCAGTTCGAACGGAATCATCTGCGGCATCCGGCCCGCTTCGCCCTGCGGCTCAATGAGCAGCGCGCCCGTGCGGCTGTTGCCAAAGTCCACGACCAGATGCACTGGCTTGGCATCGCCAGCTCCGGCACTGGCCGGGCGAATCACGATCTCGACCTTCGGCAAATTCGGGATCGGCTTGCTGTCGCGATCGAGAAGCTGCGAAATCGAAACGGCGTAGTCGCCGGCCAGAGCGTTCGCGCTGCAGAAGAATCCCTTCTCGGGATCGCCACAGGTGGTGTCGATGGCGAACAGCAGTCTGTCACCGAGCAACTGCCACTGGAGGAAGTGATGCGAATTCGGCTGACCATTGGTGCCGAGATATTCGCACCGCTGCCAGCCATGCCCGATGGCCGCCTTTACGCGTGCCTTGAGCGGCTCGCAGACGATTTGGACTCCGGTGTTCACGAACACGACGTGCATGTTGTCACCCTTCATTGCCGCGCTTTGGGGTCTCAATAATTGCTTCGTCAAGGTTTGATTCGAGGGTCGCCGCACTCGCCAGAGTGCGGGTTTTCCGCGTTCTGGCGAACGCGGCTACTCCCGGTTAGAACGCTGACGCAGCACTAGACATAACCCTTCAACAACTCCACCAACTTGTCGTTCCCCACGGGGATGTTGACTTTGTTTCCCGCCCCGGCCGCCAGCACGGCGGGTAATCGCGTTTGCCAGCGATGCACGAACGCGGCCATCAGGCCGTAGCTCTCGTTGCCCGATCCGTTGGTTGTCTTTTCGCCGCTCGATGCCGCCGGAGACGGAGCCGCTTTCGCAGCCTCGGCGCCGTCGACCGGGGCCACCGTGTCACCCGGGTTCATCACGTAATCGTTCAAGATCAACCGCACGAACTTCCGGCGGGCAAAGCGGCGGTCGGCCTGATTCGCCACGCGCAAATTGGCCACCTGCAAAACTCGCTGGCACAATCGCGAGAAAACTTCGTCCGACGTCAGGTAGTCCACGAGATACCGCGTGAGCGCGGCAATGGAATCGGGTTCGAGCCAGCGGCCGGCGTCACGATGCTCGGACGTGTAATCGTGCCAGCGGTTGGGTGCCCAGGATGTCCCCCACTCACGGAGGAAGGCATGCAGAGCCACCGGCAAGCGTTTTTCCAGCGGCAGCGGATTGTCCCGCTCGGACGGGTTGATGTCCGCAAAATCGGCGATCGGCAACACGTCTCCGCCACGGAAACACAACGAATCCTCCAGCGCCCGGACGCGTCGATACACAAACTGCGGCTCGCGTGTGAACCAGTTCAACACTTCCTTCGCCACACCGATGCGTCGTTCGCGGTCGAGGTTGGTGTTCGGGTCAACGGCCCAACTTTGAGCCAGATTGACAAGTTGCTGATGTGTTTCGTTCAGCGATCTTTCCAACTCGTCCTGTTTTCGTCGTGACGACAGCACTTGGCAGAACGCGGCCGCCAGCAACGAAGCGCCACCGTCGCCGTCGCGCATCGCCGCTTCCCACTTGCGCGCCGCATCATCCACGTGCTCTTGGACCTTCTTGGAGGCCATGAATTCCTGTTCCGCCAGATCCCATTTATCTTTGCCTTGCAGTTCGCGCCCCGCCTGGTCGTAGTCCCAGGTGCCAGGGTAACGGATGGGATAGACATTGGTGAACTTCTGCGCCGGACCGCCAAAATCCGTCATCACATTGCCCAGCATTTCGCAGATCTCTCGCAGACGGTGTTCGTAGAGTTCCTTGTCCGGGTACAGCCCGGGCTTGGCGAACTGATCGTCGATTCCCGTCATTCCCAAAAATAACGAGGGGGGCCGCTCCTGAACGCGAGTCGGCCACACGGGCTTTCCGTAACGGGTCTCGCCCCACTTTTCGACGTAGTTGCTGATGTATCCCTTCACCTGGACGTTGCCACCGCGGACCAACAGCAAGAGTGTCTGAGCCTGCAACTCCTCGATGTACCGATCAAACAGATAAAAGACCTTGCCGCGCTTGACGATGCTCATTTGTGCTTCCGCCGACTTGGCGTCTGTATGCAGCCCCTTGGTCGCGCTGGCACCACTCGCGATCATGCCGGGAATGTCCAGAAAATCCGCGTTCGCAATGACCTCTCGCCATTCCGGATTCAGACGATCCGGCAGGACAGGCAGAACCATCTCCATCAACGCGGATTGAATGATGGTTTGTTTCTCGCGTGGCGGTCCCTGCCCCGGTTGGTAATCGAGCACGTACCATCCGTCTTCGACCTTGTCGACGATGTCGGTCCAGGCGACTTTGGGAAAGCATTGCGAGTCGGGACTGACGTGGACCGGCTTTTGTTGACTGTCGAGCAGGAACCGGACGGCTGCCCAATGGACCAGCATTCCCTCCCGGCCACCCTGCCGCATTTTGTCGAGGAAGCTGCCGATCTCCTGGAACAGGGCGGTCAATTCGGGCCACGCGGCCCAACACAAATGGGCGGCCACTTCCACGTAACCAGCCGTCGTCAACGGATAACGACTCAGCAACCCATTCACCCAGGCTTCTTCCGCCAGATAACTTTGGGAATAGTTCCGTTTGAGATAAGTAAAGACGTCGAGCAAGTCCATTCGCCACTCGCGATCAACGGTTGTTCCCTCAGCTCTGGCGGACACCTTCATGAACAAGTCTTCGATCTCCGTATCGCCCCACAACCAAGTTTCGCGCGAGTAGCCGGTGTCGCGCTGTGAGGCGTCTCGCAAGTCCTCCTTGGTGGGCAACACAATTTCGGAGCGAAATCCCCGAGCCAGCACGCGCAACAATTCCGAGCGAGACAGGCCGCGGACGAGCACCGCATACTTTTTCAATTTGCTCGCCTCTTCATCAAACCGATCCTTCGTGGTGAACCGGCTGACGAGCGCTGTCGCTTCCGCCTGTCCGCAACTGGGGTTCAGATCGAGGACAAAGGAGAGCTTGGGATAGTACGCTGGCGGCCCGGCGTTTTCGTCACGGCCGAGCGGGCTGAAATTGGGGTCTTGCGGCTGGAGGACGCGACCGACGAACAGGCTCTTGCCGGTCTGCGACGGCCCGTACACCGCCGCGGCCACGGGAACCCTGGACGAACGGTGCAAACTGCCGGCCCGGCGACGCAGCGTGAGAAGTTGAAATTCCTCGTCCGTGCGAATCTCGCCCACCCCGTTCGCCTTGCGGGCGGAACCGTGCTCTCCCATCCAAGTCAACAGGTCGTCGGCCAAACATTGCGTCTCAAATGTTCTGTCTTTGAGTTCGCGGTCGCGGTCGTCAGGAAATGCCATAGCTGTGCCCTCTGTCGCGTGGTTCGGGGGTGCTTCCCGAGGATGGTGTCTCGTTCTCGATTACAAGCCTTCCGATTACGGCCGATTCCATGACGAATGACGAACTGCCCCATGACAAATGAATGACGAAGCTCTGAGCTCTGATCGCCCACTGGAAAACACTTGTGGCGCACGCGGCTCGCCAAACTATTCTCTCCGCTCGACAAGGCTCTCTTTGATTTGGAATGAAAATGGATACGGTTCGACTTCGTGTGACCCCACTTCGCGGGCTTCGAGCCTGAGCCGATAGATTTCCGAGTTTGGACCTTTCGGGATCATGGGTGTCTTCAGCGTCGCGGACATCTCTTCCCCCTTGCGAGTTGCCTGTACCCACGGCGATTCGGCACGGACTCCTGGCACGAGCACGCGATACTCAATTCTTTCGGCAGACGGGCTAGTTCGCACGTCCAATTCCAATGCAAATTCGCGACGACCACGCGGTGCATATTGTGGTTCGCCCGGAATGATTCGTCGGAATCGGTCGTGACTTACTCGGACGTCTCCTGTGTCACTCAAATCGCCGAACGTGGCCCGGATTTTTGTGGGGCCTGGTCGCACGGCGGTGAAGCGACGATGATCGTCAGAAATCGGTGCCAGCACGTTGGAATCGAGGCTTTCCAAGCGTGCGTTGTCCACTTCGCGGAACGTCGTCGCACCGCGAGACCGCACGAGCACGCGGTACTCCGGAGTCCGTTCCCCCTCGCGCAACACAACCGTCTGTGGCTCCACACGAAGCTGGTAGGGTTGATTGCCAGCCTGAGCCACGACGGTCAGATCGACCACATCGCTCCGCAGCCGGTTGCCGATCGCGGCCTCGACCCGCACGCGACCGGGGTTCGAACCGATGATGTGCGGCGCTCGATGGGTCACCACGGAGGTGGTTGGATCGGGAGCGACAACCGTCAGGTTCAGGTGCAGACGCGTCGGATCGTCGGTGATTTGTCCGGTCAAATCCTGCCGCGGACCGCCACCACGCGGGTAACCCCAGATTTCGTGGTCACGACGTTCACCGACTGTCAGCGGTGCTGCGTCGAGCGTCAGCACGAGTCGCTCGAATTCGACTGCCGACGGCTGAATGCGCACCTCGTGGACATTCGACACCAGCCCGCCGTGGCGAGCTTCGACGTGAACTGTCCCCGCACGCTTGGCCAGCAGCCGGCAACCGGGCCGCAATTCAGCCAGATCGCGTTCGCTGTCCGGGATCGACAGTCCGGCCTCGGACGTGACCGTCCGCCCTGTCGTCCCTTGAACGCGCTCCACCTGCAAGTCGATTTCCGCGCCAATCGTTGTCACCACCGGACCGTTCAGCACGAGTTGAGGCACAGCGCTTTGTGCAGCCGCTTGGGCAGGCGTGCCGACTTCCACCGTCAGGTTGCCTGGCAGTCCGTCGTAGGGGCTGGACGGGTCGGTGATCGTGGCGATCGCGGTCGCAGTACCGTCGCGCTGTCCTGTGATCGTTTTTCGTTGCGAATCCACGTCGAAAAGTGGCGTCTGGCTGGCCGACAAACGGTACGGGAGTTCAAACGGTTGTCCGCCACCTCGCGGATGAACGAGGACACGACCGACCGGCTGCGTATCGCCGACTTCCAATCGCAGAGGATTGGGAGTCACGCTCACCCAGGCCTGGCCGGGCAACGTGTCCACCACATCCACGAGCATCGGGCTGGTCGTGCGCAAATTCCCGAGCGCGGCATCCACCTGAGTCTGCCCAAGCTGCCGCGGACGCAAAACCGGCCCAGCCGCCGTCTGGTCGATGGCAATGACGCCCTGCGGATCGCGGATGGTCATCGTTGCCAGATGCCCCACATCTTCTTCGCGACCATCGCTGTCCACGCGCAGGACGCGGAAACTTTCCCCATTCGAGTTCTTCGTGACACGTACCAAGTCCGATCCAAATCGCAATCCGATCGGACGTCCGGGCGGCGCGGCGGGCGTCGAAGCAGTGGTCACCGTCAATTGAGTTTCCGCGCGGAGGTTTCGGTAGTTGGCCACGATCCGGGCGACGCCGGGGCGCAGGGCTTCCGCCTGCAAGCCCCCCTGGGCAACGCGGGCGTAGGTTGGATCGGCCGATCGCAGGGTGACGCCATCGTCCGTGTCCAGCGGTACCCAGTCCGGTCCCCGACGACCGAAGACCTGGAAGTTGTGCGTGTCTCTGGTCGCGATCGGTCCGGTCGGTGGATCGATGCGAAGTTCGCGGATCGGTTCGCCACTCACGACCACGGGAATCTGAGCCTCGGACGAATCTCGCCAGCGAGCCACCAACTGAGCACGACCCTGGATCGCTCCCACCAGCGCGCGAGCGCCCGCTTGGAGTTCGACCGCGTTCGGTTCGGGGCCTTCCAGCGTGAGTTTGAGGTCGGGATGGTCGCCGAGCAGTCGGCGACCGGTGGGAGTGACGGCATAAACTTGGAAGTACTTGCGTTGGCCGGGTGCCAGGTCACTTCGCGGCGGAACGATGACCAGACTCTTGACGTCGGTGTCCACGACCGTGAAGGTCGCCTGAGCCGTATCCACGATGCCGGGCAATCTTCCGGTGATCTGCACCTGGCCCGGTTTCATTCCCACCAGCGTGTGACCATCGACGGTGCACACGCTCGGATCCGAACTGGTCAGCGCCAGCGATGACGTTCTTCCAGTTCGACGTTGCCCGCACGGTTCACAGAATTGATAGCCTCGCACGTTCAGTCGTTCGCCCACTGCCAGCACGCCGCCATTCGGTTCAATCTGCACACGTGACCCGGGCGCGGCCGGTTCCGCCGGTACCACTTCCACGTCTTGATGGACCAACTGACCACCCGCGGAGTACGTAACCCGCGACCGGCCGGGAGCCGACGCAACGAGCGTACGCTGATCCGGCTGGAATACGACCACGCGACGGTTTGCCGGGCTGACCTCCGCTTGCGAACTGAGGTCGACTCCGCCGCGAGTCACTTTCACATCGGAGCCTACAACTCGCGACTCGCCGACCTGCATCCGTAGCCGCTCGGGTGACACGACGAGCGGTTCGGCAATGCCGTCCGCCGAATCAACCACCGTGACGTCGGCGACCGAACTGACGATCGATCCAACTTGTGCTGTCACACCCGCCTGACCGGCCCGGACCCCCGTGACCAGAGACCCACTCAATTGCAGCACCGGCTCACCTGACTCGCGAGCCTTCCACACGATGCCCGGATGATCGGTGAGCACACCCACGCTGCGTCCCTTGAGGAATCCTTCAGCGGATAATCCCGCCGTTTCGCCAACAGCCATCTTCACGGTCGCGGGGGTCACGCGAATTTCGTCCACGTCCAACTCGGCGACAACAATGATCGGCAGCGGTTCGGTTGCCTCGACGCCGTCGTAGCTCGCGGTGAATTTGATGTCGCCGGGATGCGTACCGATCAATCGACCATCACGCAACGCCAGTGGCAGCTCGGCAGGATCGCCATCAAACGTAAGATTGGCCAGAGTCTCCGCCGTGACGTCGTGAACGGCGTCCGATTCGTCGATGGCCTCAACCTTGAAATCCGTGAACTCCGCACCGACCGGCACGCGGACCGGTTTGGGTTGGTCGGTGACGATGCGGACCGATTTCGTTTTCGGCTTGGCCGGCTCGGGCGCAGCCGGGAACACCGTGACCTCGGCTTCCGCAGGATCGCCGCCGGTTGTGAGTTTCGCGGTGATCTTCGCTGTGCCGGGTTGATTCGCGAGGAACGCGCCGGTGTTGGCGTCGATCGTGACGACGTTGGGATCGGAACTCTCGAACGTCACGCCACGGTCGCTGATGGGCACCGCACCCGCAGGGCTGGCCCCGGTGACATCGATCGCTCCCGCCTGCCCCGCCGGAAGTCGATCGGGTTTGGGAACAATCTTCAACGCCAGCGGCACACTGGCCACGGATTTGACTTCGACCTCATTCGATGTCACGCCTTGATAAACCACCGACAGCTTGAGCGGGCCGACGTCGGGCTGCTCCGCGTGCAGATTGCCAGACTCTAGAATCAACCCCGCGATGGGTTCCCACTTCCATTCGACGCGGTCAGCGGCTATCTCCTCCCGCTGGCCGTCACCGTAGCTGGCCCAAACTTGGAGCGGCTGCTTCTGTCCGACAGGGACTTCAATCGATTTTCCTGGCGTCAATTCCAACTGCAGCGGTCCCGACACCACCTGCAAGTTCGCGCTCGCGTCGAGACCGGCGAATCTCACGGCCAGCCTCTCGTGGTCGGAACCCGTGCCCTTCAACCCCTTCACGCGTAGCGTGGTCTTGTTCAGCGAGGCAAAGTCAGGTCGCGGGAAGCTTGTCCAGTCGAGCACGTCCGGAGCCAGTTCGAATGTCCGCTGGTTGTCGAGTTCCCCGACGATCCGCAATCCCATCGAATCATCCACCCGCACGGTCAGCGAGTCGGGGATAAACTTGATCGACTTGGGAGTGACCTTCTTGACGGTGACAGCGACCGTGACCGTTGCATCCCCCTGCGACACCACGACACTCGCAGTCCCTTCCGTCCGGCCGACGAGGCGGTTGTCATCTGTTTTCTGGACGATGCCCGAACCATCGGGCACGATTCGCACCGGCGGATCGGTCTTCGGCGCGGTGATCGAGAGGTCGGCAATCTCGCCCACGGCGAGATCGAGTGATGTCGGTTGCACGGTGAGCTGCGACACCTTGGCGAGTTGCTCGCCGCTGATTTCCAACGCCACGGCATCTTCCAATCCCTGGAATTTACCGATGATCTTCAAGCTGCCGAGTTTCTTCGCATAGACGCGACCGTCTTTGTGAGTTCCGGCATCGGGCGGATCGAGCGTGATCGTCAAATGCGACGACTCGGATACAGAGAGCGTTTCGCCCGTGTCCGTCTTCACCGAGGCGTTGATTTCCGCGACTTGACCAACCGCGACTGACAGCGGATCGAGACGTAGTGCCAACTCAGTGAACTTCTTGACCTGCACCACCACATTGGCCGCGGCGTCCATCGGTTCGCTCTTGGGAGTGGCTCGATATCGGGCGCGGACCAACTCGTCTCCTTCTCTAAGCCCCTCAATGAGGCCGCGATACAAAAAGACCGACTTTCCGGACGAGGGCAACCACTCAGCAGCTTCGGTCAGGTCCACCCTGCGACCGTCTTTGTACGTCCCCATCAGCTTGAGCCGCGCCGTGGTGCCGATACCAACGGACACGGATGCGGGTTCGAGCGTGAGTTTGTCGGGATCGCTCGGTGGTTCCACGGTGATGGTGACTTGCCGCGTCTGTTGCCCGACTTTGAATTCAATCGTCGCCTTGCCCGGCGACTTGGCGTGTGCTTGCAGGGTGAGATCATCAATCTCGATCACCTTGCGATCGCTGGACTGCGGAACCGCGTCGCGAGTGACGATTTTCCCCCCCTGCGAATTATCCGTGACTGTGAACTCAATTCGGCTGCCGACCGGGCCTGACCAAGTTTCCGGTGAGACGACCAAACCCACTGCCGTCTTGCCGACGACGCCAGGTCCGACTAGCCCCGCGATTTGTGGACCAAACTTCTGCCACCCAAACCAGCCCCCCACGGCCAGCAGGATCAGGAACGCCAGCGACTTCCACGGGAATGAGGAAGCAGTTTTCCGGGTATCCGTTTCGGGGAGGTCTGTTGGCGCCTGGCAGATCGGACACTTCGGATTGTTCGCCCGCTTGACGAACAAATGCTGACAGTTCGGGTTCCGGCAGATGTGTGGTGGGCTGGGGTCCATGTCTTTGCGGCGGTAGCCCACGCACCACACGAGCCGCCACGCCTTGGACAAGTCCTGATACTTGAACAAGTAGCTGCACCGCAGTCGTTTCTTCTGTTGAGTCGTCAACGACAGCAATTCTTCGCGAGCGACGCGGAGCACTGCTTCCTCGTCCCGCGTCTTGGCTTCCGCCTTCTGAATCCCCGCGACAAGCGTCTCGAACTCCTTGCGTAGCGGACCATCCAAATCGGCTTCGCTGACCGGGACGCAGCGAACGTTTTCCATTCGGGCACCGCCATCGCTGCGGACGTAGAAGCCCACCTGCTGTCCCTTTAATTCCGGCTCGGCCACCTGTCCTTTCAGCCACTTGCGGAGGATTTGGAAGTGAGCGCCGCGGGGGTCCAGCAGTGGAACACCAGCGTCCAGCACCATGAACTCAAAGTCGCGTGACGTATTCGACAGGTCGACTCGCACAAAGAGATTCGCCATCATCGGCTCCACGAAAGTTCAAGATGTGAGATCACGATGCACGGAACCAATCGAATGAATTCACGGTATCGGATGCGAGAATCATTCCTGTGATCCGCCACTACTCAATTGGCGTCGGTCATTGTGTAGCAAGCGGTTACAGAATTCCAGCGACTTGTCGGGACTTTCCCGAACAGACAACGACACACCTACCTGAACGGGATTCGATCGCCAGATCCGACAGCCGTTTGCCGAAAATCGGTCACCCGCCCCCTGGTCCTTCGACTTCTGACCGTCAGGCCGGACGAATCGATTCCACCTTAAACCCCCGATTGCATTCCGGACAATCGAAATAGAACCCGTTGAGACTTTCGGGGACTGACACGGTTTCTCCACAGTTTGAACACGTCGTGACGCACTCGGATCGTGTCGGAGTTGCCGTCACATCCGATGTCTGTGTCCCCATCGGATCTCCATCGATTAGGGAATTGAAATCCTGCGAAAGCTCAAACCCGAAGGGGGCCAACATTAGCGAATAGAGAATGAGAAGCAGATTGGAGACAAAAACAGCCGCAAATCCAATGGCTCCCATCAGGGGAATGATGATCAGGATCGCCCAACCGTAGACCA
>JACRIH010000489.1 GCA_016235885.1 Planctomycetales bacterium
GACAGCACGTCCTGTGATGTGATGAGCGGGAGTTCGCCGGCGGGTGTGGCTTCGGCCGCCGGTTCAGCCGTTGCAGGTTTGGCGGCCTTCGAAGCGGCTGGTTCTTCTGCGCGAAGCGGCAGGAACAGAAGGCCCCCGGTGAGCAACATGGCCACGATCCAACCGAACACGGACTTTCGCGATCGCATGGGATTCTCCTTCGTGGATCGAAACTCATTTCGTTCGTGATGGTTGGCAGAACAAGCTCCACCAAACAGCGAAACGGGATGAATTCCGTTCTACTGCAAACCTTCAATCAACTTTTTCTTCCGCTCGTTCTTGGTCTTCTGCTGAATGTCTTCTGATTCCTTGATGATGCCACGCAGGAGTTCCAACGCTTCGTTGAATGTCTCCAGCTTGAGCATCGCCGACAGCACCTGTTCCATGTGCTGGATGATCACGTCAAGTTGTTGGTGGGTTTGCTCCAGCCGTGGCCGTGGGTCGTCATGGTTCTCCACGGCCTGCTTGAGCAGCTCCAAGTAATCTGCGAGTTGATTGTAATCGGTTGTGTTGATTCCGTGGAGAGGACGTAGGATTCCATTGTCCAAGCGCTCCAATCGGGGGGCATTGTCAGGAAGACGGTTGTGTTCGAGCTCGTCGCGAATGTCTCGGAACGATTGTTCGATAGTCAGCAGTTCGTTGGCACTCTTCCGCGACCCGTGGCTGGCTCGTTCAACCGCTGCCCCGGCCGCCAATTGCGTGTTGGTTCGGACGTCGTCGGAGTTGGGTTGCGGACCGCTCGAAGCCGCGTTGGCGGCTGCAGCCTTGTACGCTTCATCGAGCTTGGCGCGTTGCAGACCGAGGTCCTTCCGCGTTTCCTTGACCTCTTCCAACACCTGCTCGAAACGGCGTCGGAAAAAGAGTTCCTTCGCGGCGATCAGAGCCAGCAGTTCGTCGTTGCTGACGACTTGAAATACGAACGGCGAACCGACCGTTCGATGCGGGCCAGTCAGATCGTCGCCGTCCGCTGCGGTGACCGTGAGGACAAACCGCTGACCAATCTTGAGGTCGTGCGGCAGCACATCAAACCGCTCGGTGAATTGAAACTCAGCCTGCTTCTGCGGCGACTTCACGAACGCCTCGTGAGCGAACTCGCCATTCGCGTCGGCTTGGTATTCGAAGCGGGCGTCCCACACTCCGTAATCGTCGGAGATCAGGCCGGTGATGGGGATGAGTGCCTGGCGCGTGATCGAGTTGCCAATCCCCTTGAGCTGCGCTTCGATACGAGGAGCTTCGTCAGTTCGCGAATTGATCGTGAGTCGCAACGGCTCGGCCGTCGTGATGCCGTCGGCGTCGGTAAGTGTGATCTGCCAAGCCACGTCGGGAGGCAGCAGGAGCGGCAGGAGGTCGGAGCCATCCGGTACGTCATCGGTCGCCAGCTTGGTGCTGAGCAAACACGGCAGCGACCATGACAGGCCATCAGCCGCGAGCAGCGACTTGCCGAGCGAGTGCTCAACCTTCTCTAGTGGCGACGCGGTGGCACCGGCAGTTTGTCCGCCAGTACTGTTCGCGGTTTCTCCACTTGCTGGCTTGGAGATGAACGTGATGGTCGAATCATCTCGCGTCAGCCGAACTTCAAATGATTCGGCCCGCAGTCCGACTTCGACCAGCGGTTTGTTCGCGACGGCATTGATGATGAAGTTCGTCCCCGCGGGCAGCGACACTTGCGTCCCCTGCACGGGGACGATAGTTCGTGTCGGCTGACCGGTCTGGTCGTCCGTCAGATTCTTTCCCGTGTACGCGGGGAACAGACTCGCCAGTTCGAGGCGGTCGATGCGCGGCGCATCCACGACTTCGACGCGGTACGGTTCGCGGTTCGAGAAGTCACCGCCGCGAACGTACATGTCCAGACTTTCATGCAACCCCGCGAGCGTGTGCTTGTACTGCCGCTGCCCGACCTTCGACATGTAGTCGCGGTCGGGAAAATTCCACATCCGCGAACGGGCCGACCGGTCGGTGAAATGAATGCGGTACTGAACGTTGTCCGGCACCTTGCGTCCTTCGACGACGGTCGCCCGAAACATGAAGTCGGCTCCGCGCGGGTGCTTGTACACGCCGTTGGTGAACTCGACTTCGCGCTGGCCGGGTTCAGCGATCACGGTCACCTTGAGATCGGTTTCGCGCGGCCAGTATTCTTCAGCGAGGAGCACGTTGCGTTTGAACCACAGTTGCATCGTGTCGCCGAACACGCAGCCAAATGCCACGATCGACCCGACCAATCCGCTGGCCAGCAGACTCGCCCGAGCCAGCGGCTTGGGATTGAAGACTTCTTTCAATTCGAGCGTGCTCGCGAGTTGAACGACTTCATTCACTGCGCGGTCAATCAACTGGCGGGTGAGTTCCGGTTGCGACGACTGCGCTGCGCCGCCGAGTTCCACGCCGGTGATGAGCCGATCGTTGAGCGCTGGGAACCGGCGTTCGAGAACGAGGGCCAGCGACCGATTCGACAGACTGCGGGCAACTCGCAGGAGCACCCACGCAGCGAGCGACACACAAAACAGAGTGGCGGTAGCCAGCAACAGCACGGCCCGCCAGCCTCGCGCCAGCTCGAGCCAGTAGTCGAGGCCCAGGCTCAGCCAGAAAATGGCACCGACCACCGCCAGCGATGCGGCAGTTCCTTCCCACACCACGTACCGACGAATGCGGCTCCGCAGGCTGTGCAGCAGGGCGTCAATGGCTTGAGTCGGGCGATTGTCCATCTTGGGATTCAACGGTTGTTGTTTGGCTGATTGTCAGTCGAATTGTCTCGTCGCCGATTCGTCACCGCATGGGAAGATACCGAACCAAACCCCACCACTCGTCGGGAACGCTGCACTCCGCGAGGAGCAACAGATCATCGACGACAGATCTGATGGGCAAGCTCTGACGCACCACACACAAGCCGGGCATGGGCAGACCCGAATTGATTCGCTGATAGGTATACTTGGTCATCGTATTAGCGTCGTGCGTTAAGAGCACACATCCTTCCCTCGCGGCCCAATCCAAAACTTCAGGATCATCCGCACCGCTGACCGCCGAATCCTGAACACGGACGATTTCAATGTCTCGGTTCTGCCTGGACACTCCCTGAAGTATCTTGCGGTTGAAGTCCTCGTCTGCGGCGAACCGGATCACGGCGAGGGACTCCTGTCCTGCCTCTCGACTGACGTGGCGTCAGGTTGCTGTGCCTGCTGCTCTTGTTGTCGCTGCCGTCTTGCAACCAACCGTTCCCGCAGCCCCGCCGGAGGAAACCTGCGCTCAATCTCCTGCCGGAGTTTGTCCGCCTCGACTTCCCGTTGCCGGAGATACTCGTCCACCTGTTCACGGTGGCGCAAGTAGTAGGCAATCGTGGCGTAGATGTCGGCCAATTCCAGTGATGGAAACTGGTCCGCAATCTCGTCGGCCGTCGCTCCCTCTAGATACGAAAATACGACCGAGTCGATCGGTACCCGGGATTGTCCCACGCGAACTGTACCGGATGAATCTGTTCGAATCGGAACCGCGTCAGTCTCGACAGTCAGCGACATGACACTCCTCCACCAAATTCCTACGCCAACTTCAACAACTTTCTCGTCAACCATTCGACACCCAGCAGCGTCACGAGCAGCCACATCACCCAGCGCTGGTCCCACAATGTTCGCGGAAAGTCGTACTGCAACTTCTCGATCGTCCGGTCGGGCAGCAAGGCCGGAAGTTTCCCGGCCGCTTCGTCGAGCGGCAGGTATTCGCCCCCCGTGTCGCGAGCCAACGTCTTCAGCAATTCTACATTTTGTTCGGGGTGTTGCGATTCCAAGTTGGGGATCGACACCGAGACTTCCCCCTTCAGTTTCTCGTTGGAGTCGGGGATCGGGAGTTCCAAACGCCACGGCCCCTGCTGATTGACCACGAATTCTCCGGCAAACAGGCCGGGATGGTTTTTGTCGGCGGCGAGGTCCACTTCGGGGATTTTCCGGCCGGCGGGATCGAACACTTCCACCGTGAGCCGTTCGCCGACGAGCGGGAGGAACTGTTGATCGAGCACCCTGGCCCGCACGTGAACCGACGCCCCGAGCGTGTACTTCTCGTTTTCGAGCAGCAGCACACCGCGATTCGTCCCACGCTTGAGCCGCCCCTGACCCACTTCGCGGATCGCCTTGATCCACATGCGATCGTGGTAATCTTCTTCGATGGCCCGCAACCGCCAAGTTTCCGCGCTGCCGAGATACAACACGCGGCCGGCCCCGAAATACTGCGCCGCGAGCAGAATCGGCGGCTCGGTGCTGACTCGCGGGTCGGAGAAGTGCGCGTAAACGGTCGCTCCCGCTTTCGGCCCGTCGGTCGGGTAGCATCGGAAAATCCCAGGGAACTGTTTCCAACTGGTCGCCGAACTCGCGGGGTCGTCGGTCAACTGAAGGAACCCGACCTCTTGTCCCTCGCGTGTCAGTTCGACCGGCCACGGCAGTTTGAAATCGTCGTCGTTGAGGTCGAGCGGGTGGGCATCGAACACGACGGGATACAACTCGAACAGTTTTTCCATCTCCTGCCGGACGACGTCGGACGCCGACGCGAATTGCGGCGTGTTGACATCCCCCGCGACGAGAATCAATCCTCCCGCCTGACCGAACACCCACTCCGACAACCACGCCTGCGCCTCTGTCGGAACTTTCTTCCAATCGGGATCAAACCCGATGATCACGTCGTAGCCGAACAGTTCCTCGCGAGAATCGGGAAACGCGAACACGAGGTTGGCCGATTCCTGGCTGATTCCCACCGAACCGGTCTGCAACCAGACATCCATCTCGATGCCCGATTCGCGATGCAGCAGGTTGCGGACGAATTGATAATCGCGCATCGGCCCACCCGCCACGACCAGCACCTTGAGCTTGCGGTCGGTGACATCGACCGCCCGCTGTTCGACGTTGTCCAGCTCGGTCCGTTCGCGCACCGCACCCTGCAACGGTCGCACGCGGACGCGCAGCTCGGTGCGACCGAGTTCGCGCGGAATCAAATCGAACGACACCGGCTCCTCGCGGCCATCTTCCGTCAGGATGATTTCCCGCGATTGAATTGGCTCGGGCTCCCACTCGGCTCCCTCTCGCTTGCGAAACAATTCGACTTGCACTTTTTGCGACGACACGTTTTCACCGACAACAAAACTTTGAATCGTGAAGCCGTCGCCGAGGTGCGCGTGCGACGGCATCTGCACACCCGCCAGACGGACATTCGCCTGTGGCGTCGGACTGCCGACGCCGACTGTGTGCAGCGGCACCTTTGCATTCTTCGCCGCCACGACCGCGACCGATGGTTCGGCCCCGGCGTTCGATCGACCATCGCCGACGAGCACAATTCCCGCCAGCGTTTCGGACGATTCGCGGCGGATCAAATCGAGAAGACTCTCGCCCAGCCGCGATTCCGTGCCGCGCGGTTGTGTGAGTTTCGACCAGTCCGGCGCAGCCGCCGGTTGCCGCGGCGCGGTCGGTTGTTTCGGGTTTGCCGGTTGCGAACTCGGGGGAACCAACCGCGAAATCAACACCGGCTCGGGAGTCAACCGTGAATCGAAAGTGTAGACCAGCACGTCGTGTGTCTTCCTCAACGTGTCCACAAGCGGCGACTTGTCGAACAACGTCAGCACGGCAGCCGCCCGGTTGGACGCGGCGCGGTCGACCTCGTTCGCCGCCGAAGCTCGATCCGCCGGCGATTCCTTTTCCGGTTCGGTCATCGACAGCGACGTATCGATCAGAAACACGACTCGCGATGACTGCGTGATCTTGCGGGCGATACGTTCCTGCGGCACGAGGGCAATGACGAGCAGCACGAGCACGGCCGACAGACGCAGCGTCGTCAGCCAGATGCGCCAGAACCGCGACACTTCGACTGTGTCGCGACGGTAGGCCCAAAACGAAATGAGCAGCAGCGCGACGAACCCGCACACCCAGATCGTCTTCCCCTCGCGACCGAGTTCGAGTGTGGACCAGAAGCGGTTCCACTCCGGCCAGTCGGGGAATAATCTTGCGAACCGTTCAGTCACACCAGTCTCCTCACAAGTTTTTCAGCACACATCGTAGGGTGGGACCAGCGCAGCGCCGGCCCACCATTCCGCGTGGTGGGCCGGCGCTGCGCTGGTCCCACCCTACGTGCTTCTGTTCAACCTGTTTCAACTACGCCGGAGCCGCGACCACCTTCGGATGGAAGCTCAGCCGCATCGCCAAAAGCTGTTCGCCCAGCAACACGATCAGCAGGATGATCAGGATCAAGTCGTGAACTTCCTGCCCGGCCTGCTGGCCGTGAATCCACTCGAAGGCACCCGCCTCCTGAATTTGCACGGTCACGTTCGTGCCCACTCTTTGTTTGATCTTCGCCGAATCGGCGAGTTCCAGAAAACTCTCCGCGGCGGGGAAGTTGTAAGCAAACCGTCGGACGTCGTCAGTCGTCCCCTGTTTCAAACGCTGCTGTCGAACGGTGTAGACTCCCGGTTGATCGGTGTTCTCAAACTCTTCGATGAGCAACGTCACGGCGGCTGGAGTCCCGGCTTTAGCCGGCTTCGGACCGCCAGAAGGCGGGACTCCAGCATCGGTCGGCGTTTCCACCACTGCCGTCGTCCGCTCGCTCGTGCCGTCAGGAAGTGTGATCGTCACCTGCGGCGAAAACACGGTGGCATCCATTTCGACTCGGATCGGTTCGCCAACCACGCGCTGATCCAGCACGTGCCGGCCGCGGGTGATGTACTTTTCGAGTTCCAACTGGGCCACCACGAAGCTCGGGTTGCGCGGCCAGTTGTTCCACGTACCACCGAGAGACGACAGGCAGGTGATGACTGTCCCGCGTCCAAATTGATGTTCGAGGAACACCGGGGCCTTGTTCCGCAACCGGGCGATGACTTGCACGCCGTCCGCTGGTTGCCATGCACCGGCTCCTTCCTTCGCCAGCGTGAAGAACTGATTGACCTTGACGCTGTCCACAAACGGATTGTCTTCGCCCGCGAACACGCGGAAGATCGGGTGGTCGCTGAAATCGAGATCGGGAACTTCGGCAGTGTCGTCCACCGGCAGGTCGGCGATCGTCGCCAGTTTCGCGGGGAACAGACCCTGTCCCGATTTGTGCAGCTTGTCGTTGTAGAATGCGGCTCGAACTTGGTTGCCGAGAAACCACGTCAAGCCACCGCCGGACGAGACGAAACTCTCCAGCAGGCGGATCGAATCGGGAGGCAACTCGGCCACGTTGAGCAGAATGATGCTCTGGAACCGGTCGACGGGATGCCGCCGCAGAAAGTCCACCGTCTCGACGCTCGGCGCAAAGCCGGTCACGCCGGGAGCCGGGGCGAGCGCGTCCTGCAAGTAAAACGCCTCGCTGTGCGCTGGGTCGCCGTCGACGATCAGCACCGGAATTCCTTCCGCCACGTCGATCGCGAGGAATCGCGTGTTGTCTTCTTCGAGAGCGTCGCTCGCGAGCGACACACGGACTTCGTGCGGCCCGGACGTCGCGAACTCAACATCGAACTCGCGGGTCGTTTCGGCACCCGCTTCGACCTGCTCGATCACGACGCTGCGCGGCAACTTTTTGCCGTCGAGGAACACGCTCAAGCGCACAACCTTCGCGACCTGTTCGCTCAGATTCTTCACTCCCACAGTCAGACGCAGCGGAACCTTCGCCGCCGCCACCTGCACGGAGCCGGCCAGTTTGGTCACCGCGAGGTTGCCGCTCTGCGTGGGGACGGTGCGGACGAGATTGATCGAAACTTTGTCCGTGTCCATCTGCCGCACGACCGTGGCCAGCGCATCCGATTCATCCCAGTCTCGCTGCCGAAAATCGGAGATGAAGTGGAAATGCCGCGTCGCCCCCGGCCGTTCGGTCAGCAGCGTGCGCGACGCCTCAAACGCCGCGACCAAATCGAGGCTGCGGTGGGTGCAGGTGAGATTCTTGACCCGCGTCTCCAATTCGCCAACCAGCGATTCGTCAATCGTCCGCTGCGTGATCACCGGCTGATTGGGGTTCGACAGCAAAAGCAATGTGAGCGACTGCGTCCCCGGCCGCCGCGACCCTTCCGCCGCGATCTTGCGAATCACGTCGAGACCGTTCGCGAATCCGGTGTTCGTCTTGTCTCCCCACCGATCGCGCATCGACCCACTGTCGTCGAGCAGCACCAGATGGTGAGCCTTCAAGCCTTGAAAGATCGAAAGCTGCGACGAATCGAGAATCGGCCGGGCGATCAGGAACAGCAACCCAAGCACCGCCGCGATCCGCAGCAAGAGCAGCAACAACTGTTCGAGCAACAGCCGTCGCCGGTTTCGTTGCTGACTCTTCAGCAAGAATTCCATCGCCGCCCAGCGCACGCGTCGAAACCGCAGCCGATTGATCAGGTGAATGAGGATCGGCAACGACACCAGCGTCGCGACCGTTCCCAGGGTCACGAACGAGGAATTCAGAAATGTTTGAGCGATCCAGGTGGGCACGAGTGTTATGGATTTCCGAATGCCGAGTGCCGAATGCCGAATAAAAGTCGGTGCCACGATCGTCCGATTCGGCAATCGGCAATCGGCAATCGGCAATTCTCCGGAAGATGCAATTTGTTCATCGCCTCGTCCTCATCCCCGCACCGACTGGTGCATTCCGATCCGGTGGTGCAGGTAATGCGCCAGCACGGCGTCCAGCTTGGCACTCGTGCGGACGGTCTGGTAGTCAATTTTGTGTGCGGCACAGTGGTGGCGGACTTCGTCGAGGTACTCGCGGAGTGCTGCCAGATAGCCGTCTCGCAAGGAACGCGGGTCGCAGATCAATTCCGGCAGCGCCTCCAAGCCTTCGAACTTGGTCGTGCCGGAAAACTCGAAATCCAGTTCGGCATCGTCGAGCACATGAAACAGCATGACGTCGTGCCCGCGGTGACGAAGCAATTTCAAGCCGCGATACAGACTCGGGCGGTCGACCAGCAGGTCGGAGATCAGAATGATCATCCCCTTCTTGGACTGGTCGTCGGCCACCTTGCGGAGGATGAGTTCGACATCGGTCTTGGCCTGCGGTTTCTCCGTGTGCAGGGCTGCGAGGACCGTTTGCAGTTGGTGACGATTGCTGCGCGGCGGAACAACGCTGCGCACATCCTGATCGAACGTGGTCAGCCCGACGGAGTCTTGCTGCCGCAGCAGGAGATACGACAGGCAACCGGCGAGCACGCAGGCGTAATCGCATTTCGTCTGGTGACCCGACCCGTACTGCATCGACTCGCTGACATCGACAAGGAGCGTGCTGCGGAGATTCGTCTCTTCCTCGAACAGCTTGATGTACACCTTGTCGGTCTTCGACAGCACCTTCCAGTCGATGCGTCGAAAGTCGTCACCGGGGACGTATTCGCGGTGCTGGACGAACTCGACCGACTGGCCGAAGTACGGGCTGCGGTGCAAGCCCGACAGAAATCCTTCGACGATCGTCCGTGCTTGCAACTCAAGCCGCGAGATGCGCGCCAATGCTTCGGGAGGGAGAGACCGGGTTGAGGCTTGCATCAGGCGGACGGCGTCGTTTGGGAATCGAGGAGTGAGAGAATGGCCGCAGGACTCAGGCAACGGACGGGAGAGCGGGCGAAGTCGGCTTCGTTGCGAGAGATGATGTAGTCACAACCGGTTCGAGCCGCGACGCAGGAAAGCACGGCGTCCTCGAAATCGGACATGTTCAGAATCAACGCCTGCTGGAAGTCGGTTTGTTCGGAACCGACGATCACGAGATTCTTCAACAACCATTCGACAGCCTGGCGGCCGGCAGCATCTCCGGCTCCTTTGCGAACGACGTAATAAAATGTCGGCACCGCGTGAGAGGCAACGCACGCTTGGAATTCCCCACTGACTGCGCGACTCAACACCTCCGCAGAGGCCACAACATGCGGTTCGCGGTTCTGGATGACGTCCAGCAGGACGTTCAAGTCGATCAGAGCGGTCATGGATGATGGCTGAGCACATGTTCCAGGTAGACCGCCCTCGCGTCGAGATCCGTCCCGACAATTCCAAGTATCCTGCGAACCTCTGGGTGGAGACGATCCACAAACCGCGCATCCGCCGGAGGAGCAGAGCTGGCCGGGCTCCCAACACCGAATTGATCACGCAGTGCCAATTCGACCACTTCCGAGACCGACCGGTGCGATTTCTCCGCCTGTTGCTGAATCCGGGCGAAGAGTGAATCGTCAAGTTGAATTGTCGTTACCATAACCTCACCTCAAGCGGCAAAGATCTTTTGGAAGCGTGGGTCACGCGACAGTTCCCCTTCCTTCGCGGGAGTTTCCTGGACGAGCCGTTCGACCACTTTGTCCGGCGTGATGCCGTCGCTCTCGGCGGAGAAATTGGTCACGATTCTGTGTCGCAGCACTGGTGCGGCCAGCGCCCCGATGTCTTCCGTGGACACATGACCGCGGCCTCGCAGCAGTGCCCGAGCCTTTCCTCCGAGCAGCAGGTATTGCACGGCTCGCGGACCGGCTCCCCAGCTCAACCAGTCGCTGATGAAGCCCGGCGTTTCCGGCTGACCGAGTCGCGTTTGCCGCACGAGAGCCAGCGCGTATTCAATGACGTGGTCGGTCGCGGGAACTTCGCGAACCAGTCGCTGCAACGCGAGAATGTCCTCGGCCGTCAGCACAGGTTGAATGTCCGCCTGTCCCAGCGATGTCGTCCGCTTGGCGATCTCGAATTCCTCGCGGAAGCTCGGGTAGTTCACGAACACCTTGAACATGAATCGGTCCTGCTGAGCTTCCGGCAGAGCGTAGGTCCCTTCCTGTTCGATCGGGTTTTGTGTGGCGAGAACGAAGAACGGATCGGGCAACGTGTGCCGGATGCGACCGACGGTTACCTGTCGTTCCTGCATCGCTTCGAGCAGCGCGGCCTGCGTTTTCGGCGGCGTGCGGTTGATTTCGTCCGCCAGGATCACGTTGTAAAACAGCGGCCCTTCGAGGAACCGAAACTCACGGCGACCGGTCGTGCGGTTTTCTTCGAGCACTTCCGTCCCGGTGATGTCGGCGGGCATCAAGTCCGGCGTGAACTGAATGCGGCTGAAGCTCATCGACAGGCAGCGGGCCAATGTGCTGATCATCAATGTTTTCGCCAGTCCGGGCACCCCTTCGAGGATGCAGTGCCCGCGACTGAACATCGCAATCAGAAGCTGTTCGAGGACTTCATCCTGCCCGACGATCACCTGACCCAACTGGTGGCGGAGCGATTCGTACGCGGCTTGAAGTCTGTCGATGGACGCTTGACCGGTTTGTGACGAGAGGTTGTCGGGCATCGTGTTCGATCGGGTTCGCGGGGACACGGACAGCGTTTGAGAACCGGGCTCCACTGGTAGCGACGGAGCGGGTTCATTCCGGCGGGCAATCTTAGCGGACGACCCCACGCCGGGCGACTAGAAAAATAGAAAAGACCGTAACGATTCCGGCGACTGGCGGAAGTTGTTCGGTTGCACGATCTCCCTGTTGTCCGATAGCCTGTTGTCACTCGCTGAATGCCGATGATGATTGGAACAGCGTTCCCTCCCCGAGTTCCCGCCGCCACCCGAGGTGTTTCATGGACGGATTTCGATTGCCGCCGGTTGATGCATCGGCCGCGTTGACTCGCCGCCGCATGTTGCAGGTCGGCGGCCTCGGCCTGATGGGGGTCACGCTGCCACGAGTGCTGGAGGCTCAAGCCCGCGCCGCGGAAGCGGGACTTGTGCCGCGAGCCGACGCGATGGTCGTTCTGTTTCTGAACGGCGGACCAAGTCACCTCGACATGTGGGACATGAAGCCGGACCAGCCGGACGGGATTCGCGGCGAATTCAAACCGATCGCGAGTTCGCTCCCCGGCTATCAGGTCTCGGAACACCTGCCGCGTCTGGCCACGCAAATGCACCGTGCGACGGTCGTGCGCTCGATGCACCACAGCGTCAACAACGCGCATGCCGCGGCCGTGTACACGGCGATGACCGGGCACGATCGCGGCGAGATTGGCGGCGGGGCGCGGCCGACTGATTACCCGTCGCCGGCTTGCGTGTTGTCGATGCTGCGCCCGCCGAGCAAACCGATCGTGCCGCAAGTCCACTTGCCGTACATCACGGCCGAGGGAGCCGGCGGACCGCCGCAGCCCGGCTTCTTCGCAGGGATTCTCGGACGCGCGAAGGATCCGCTGTTCGTGCTGCGCGATCCCAATTCGCCCGAGTTCAGCATTCCCGAACTGACTCTGCTGACCGACGTGTCGGCCGAACGATTCGCCTTGCGTCGCACACTGTTTCAAGGACTGGACAGTTACCTGTCGCAAGCCGGAGCCGTCGCGGCCGATTCGATGACCGGTTTCCAGCGCCGCGCTCTCGAACTCCTCACGTCCGAGGCGACTCAGCGCGCGTTCCGTGTTTCCGAAGAACCCAACAACGTCCGCGACAGCTACGGCCGGAACATCTACGGCCAAAGTACACTGCTTGCCCGGCGGCTGATTGAAGCGGGGGCGCGCATGGTCACGCTGTCATGGGCACCCGACGCGAACGCGACTTGGGACACGCACGGCAGCAACTTCAAAAGATTGAAGGACACCCTCCTGCCGCAACTCGACTCCGCCGCCACGAGTCTGATTGTCGATCTCGCGGATCGTGGTCTCCTCGACCGGACAATCGTCGCGGTGTTCGGCGACTTCGGTCGGACTCCGAAAGTCAACGCGAACGACGGCGGGCGCGACCACTGGAACTACTGCTACAGCCTGATGCTCGTCGGCGGCGGTTTCAAACCGGGGCTGATCTACGGTTCGAGCGACAAGACGGGCGCGTTCCCCGGCGTCGACCCGCTGGTCCCCGGCGACATCGTATCGACGATCTACCATTGCCTGGGGATCGCTCACGACCGCGAAATTCACGACTCCACCAACCGACCATACCGACTTGTGCCGACGGGGGATGTTGTTCCGGCATTGTTGGCGTGAGGTCGACGCTTCGTCGCCAGCCGAACTACCGCACGAACCGGTGATCCGCGCCGAGTGCGGCGTCAAACTGAAATTGTCGCGGGGCCGCGGACATGAAACGACCGCGAGTCGGAGCTTGGTCGCTGAGACCTGACGACAGGGACAGCGTCACCAGCCGTGCGGCATTTTCGCCGGGGACACCGAACGACACGTCGCGAACATCGACGGAGTACGCTTCGGTTCGGATCGACTGCTCGCCGGAAGTTTCATGACGGACGATGGCCGCTTTCCGCCGCTCGTAGATCACGACGCGACCGGCAGCGATCGACAATCGGAGTCGGCTGGGCTGGTCGTTGTTCCCCGCTTGCAGATCCGCGGTGGAAGCGGCACGCACGTCGCTGCGGAAGTCGTGGGCCAGGCGGGATACCGCGAGACTCGCCGTCACCGCCGACGTGCTCGACTGTCCGGCGCGCATGAGCAGCGTGAGTGTCGTCACCGCCAGACCGAGCAGCACGGACATCGTCGCCATGACGGTCAGCAATTCGACGAGCGAGAAACCACGGCGGCATCTCCGAAAAATTGAAACTCCCTCACCCCAGGCCCCTCTCCCCAAAGGGGAGAGGGGGGAGTTTTTTTTGTGAACTCTCATTTCGATTTCTCCTCGCGCTGGTATTTCCACGCGGTCAGACGGATCGGGACCATCGACTGTCCGGTCGCGTCGTTCCAGCGCAATTCGGCGGTCACCCGCTTGGACGGTGGTGAATCGTCGGTCACTGTGACGGCCACCTTGAGTGCGCCGCCGGGCAGGTGGGCTTTCGCTTCGGCAGACAATTCCTCAGTCGCGACACCTTCCGGCGTGAGCGCGGACGATTCGCGAGCCAGCAGCCGTTCCATGACGTTGGCCAGTTCCTGCGACGCCAGTTGCCGCTGTGCCGCGTCGCGCCGACCGGCAGACACCCAACGCAGCGACGGGACGGTGACGAGCACGACCACGCCGAGCAGCCCGGCGGCCACGATGATTTCCATCATGCTGAAGCCGCGACGGTTGGGGCGGCGGACCATTCGTTCACGAGAGTCCATGGATCACCTTGATCACCGGCATAAAAAAAGCCACGCAAATGTACCCGACGACGATCCCCATCAACACGACAAACACCGGCTGGATGAGCTGTGCGGCGTAAATCGTTCGGCGTTGCTGCCGGCGTTCGATCACGTCGGCGAGTTCATTCAGCACCCACGGCAGGTTGCCGATCCGTTGGGCCGACTGAAGCAAGGCCACTTCACCGCGGCGCAGAAAACCCTCGAATTGCAACCGCTCCCAGCAGTTGGCTCCGCGCTCGACGAAGTATCGCAGGCGATCGACCTTGGCCCGGATTCCCAGTCGATGGTGATGTTCGGACAGCACGCGCAGGCCGTCGGGAAGCGGCAGCCCGGCCGAGACAACTCGCGACAAACCGCGCAGCACCAGTGGCGTTTCCAGCCGTGGAAACCAACTCAGCAGCGGCAGGTCCAATGCGTCCCAACCAAAGACGTGTCCCAGTCCCACAATGATCAGCATGAAAAACGGCAGCGACAGCCCGGGCAGCGTCAGGAAAAAATACTTCGTCGCCATGTCGGATCGTCCAATGAGTTCGACCGTGATGGCCGGCAGTTCCATTTCGAAGCCGTCAAAGATCGCCTTGAACTTCGGCACGATCCACATCATCAGGAACCCGACGATGCCGGAGATGGCGGTCAGGAGACCCCACACGTAGAAACTTGTGTACGAGATCGTGCGGAACAGGCTCGATTCCTGCAAGTCGTTTGTCTGGCGCACGGCGGCGTCGCGAAGTGCGCGCGAGATTTGCCCCGCGGCGGCGCCCAGATGGATCGCCGGGACAACCGACTTCGGAATCAAGCCGGGGATGGCTTCGAGACAATTCGGCAGCGGCGTGCCGTTCCGCAGCATGTCGGCCAGCAGAACGCAGCGGCCCCGGCGCGGTCCCCAGATCGTGGCGGCAAACGCGTCCACTTCGTCGGGGAGCGGTATCGACTTGTCGGTCGCGATGGCAAGCATCCACAGCAGGTTGGCCTGCTGGGCGCGGCGATGGTTGCCCCACACGTAAATTCCCGCGAAGCCAAGCAGAACCGGCGGCAGGACGAGTCCGAGGCCGATCGTGCCGACGGTCAAACCGACGATGACCCAGCCGATCACCTGCATCGTTCGGACACTGCGCTGCAGGCGCTGCTCGTCGACGTGGCTTTGGGGATTTCGTCCGTCCTGCCAGGTGAGGAGAAACAGCAGGCTGATCCCTCCGACCATCGCCGCCATGATTCCCCACAGCACGAAGATCTGCACGTCGTCGCCACTCACCGGCCCCGCGAGCAACGACACGGAAACGGAAACCAGGAAGGTCCCCGGACCGGCTCCAAACAACGCCACCGCCAACCCGAGCAACACGGGTCGATACGCCAGCGGCCTGTGCGGCAGATGGTACGTGCGAATCAGGTACGCCGTCGTCACCATCCCGCCGCCAAGCGCCAGCAGGACGAGGGCGACGAGCGCCGCGGCAATCAGTGCTTCCGCCATTACCATGTCCGCGACTCCGATCAGTGGCCTTTCGGCGTGGTCATTCTGAGAGGTTATCCGAGAAGGTCCGTGGCGTAGGCTTCCAGCCTGCGAAACTGCGAAAAACACGACAGGCTGGAAGCCTATCCCACGGTCGAATGCCACTTCTCGGATAGCCACTGAGTCCCGAAGGGACGACGTCATACGGCCGTGGGCGTCAGCCCACGGTGCCGAGTTGAATTGATACCTCAGCCCCGGAGGGGCGACATTTCGTCGGATTTCCAACGGCGAATGTCGCCCCTTCAGGGCTTCCCGCTCTGTCCTTGTCTTCCCCGTGGGCTGACGCCCACGGCTGTACGACTCGGCCCCTTCGGGGCCACCCAATCACACATCCAGAGATTCCCAAACGGACTCCACGCCTACGACAACTCGTTCAACAACTTGATCAGCGGCATGAACAGAGCCACCACGGTTCCGCCGACCGTCACCGCGACTCCCACCAGCACAAACGGTTCGATGATACCTGCCAGCATTCCCGACTGCGTACGGGCGCGGGCTTCGAATACTTCCGCGTTGGCACGCAGGATGTCCGCGAAGGCGTCGCCGCGCGTCTGCCAGCGAAAGACGTGCATCAACGATTGCGGAAAACTTGGCAGGCCGAACGTGGCGTCGATCAGCGACAGGCCCTCCTCAACGCCGCGAGCCAGTTCCACCGCATGTTGATTCAAACTCGCATCGCCGCAAGCCGCTCCCGACAGACGCAGCGCGTCCGGCAGGCGTACGCGACCCTCCAGCAGCAGCGCCAGGAAATGGCAGAAGCCGGCCAGTCCCGAGTACTGCAACATCGAACCGACAATCGGGATGGCATGCACCATGCGGCGCAGGTTGGCTCGCCCGACAAGCAACGGCACACCGATCACCAGCAGGCCCCCAACGAACAGCGTACCGAGGGAGATGACGCCACCGTAGTCAACCAGGAATGTCGAGACCTTGAACATCGCCACGGTGATGGCTGGGATTTCGACATCGAATCCCTCGAACATTTCGCGGAACGCCGGCGCGATCCACAGCAGGAAAAACGCCGCGACACTCAACGACGCCAGGATCAGGAGCGTGGGATACGCAAGAGACAGCCACAGCCGGCGTTTCAGGTCGCGGTTGACTCGCGAGAGCATGAGATACCGGTCCAGCAGCAGGCCGAGATTCCCCGCCCCGGCCGCCGCGGCCAGGAGTGCTCGCAACGGCGGAGGCACCAGCTTCGGTGATTGGGCGAGCACCGCGTCGAGCGATTCGCCCCCTTCGAGCCGTTCGCTGAGCGAGAACAGCGCCCGGCGAACCCGCCCCGAGGAAACCTCTTCCGCCAGCGCTCGCAACCCCGGCGCGAGTGGCAACCCCGCCTGAGCAATGGAGGCCACCTGTCCCGTCGTTTCGTGGAGTTCGTCAGAGGGCATGTGTTGTTACGCTTTGTGGCCGGGTCACTCCGTGCCCCGGCCGCCGAGTCGCGGAGCGACTCGGCCACATTGCGGCACTGGGTTAAACGACCTGTTGGTTTACTACTTCACCTCACTCCGTTCCCAAGTCTCCCAGCATTTGCGTCAGCGGCACGAACAGTGTGAGCGCGTACATCAACGTCACGCCGCCGCCGACCACGATCACCGCCGCCACGGGCAGCACGACGCGCACCCACTCCGCCTGGAAGACGGCTCGGCCGCGGTACACTTCGGTCAATTGATTCAACGTCGAACCGAGCGACGATTGCCGCTCGCCGACGGCCAGCATCCACCGCATGAACGACGGCAAGCTGCGTTGTACGGCCGGTTCGTCCAGCGATTCGTCCAGCGATTGGCCATCACGAATGTGCTGCGCCACCCGGCCAGCCGCCCGCGATAACCGCGCATTGCCAGTCGCCTCACCAGCCAATTGCAATGCGTTGGGCAATGGCACCTGCTGTTCGAGCAACACCCGCAGCATGTGCGTGAAGTTGGCGCGATGAAAGTTTTCGAGAATCCCCGCGATGCCGGGAAAAAAACGCCACGGCAGGATGACCAGCGACATCAACCCCGACTGCGCTCCGGAGGTCAACGCGCTGCGGCTGGTCAACCGCCACCAGATCACGATCAGGCACAGAGCCGTCGGCACGGCCGGTCCCCAATATGCGACGGTGTTTTGCAGCGGGTGAAACCATACGAACCACTTCGCGACCGGCAACTGCATCGACTCGTAGGTTTCTTCGAATACCGGCAGGATGAGGACGATGAACGCGACAAACAACCCGTACGCAAACAACACGATGAGTGTCGGGTAGAACAGCGCGGCACTGATCTGCTGTCGCAGTTCATGCACCGACCGAGCCAGTCCGCCGAACGACGCGAGCGCGTCCGCCAATCGCCCGCCGCGCAGACCCGCTTCGACGACCGCGCGGTACACCGCCGGGATCGCCTGGCTCTCCGCCGCCAGCGCGTCGGGCAACGACGATCCGCCTTGCAGGTGGCTGGCCAGCCGAACTGTCACGCGCCCCAACCGGCCGGTCAACGTGCTCCCGAGTCCCACGAGACCCAACTCCAACGGCACACCACAGCGCACCAGCGAGGCGATTTCCTCGTTGAGCGCGATCAAGTCGTCCAGCGTCACCGGGCGGGTGGACATGTTGGATTTTCGATTTGAGTTTTTCGATTGGCGATTGGAGCGGACATCATCCAGAGTCGATGAGTGATCTGCAACCGAGGGCGCGAGCGTTGCGTCAGCAACGCGAAAGCTCCCCTCTCCCCCTCCGGGGGCGAGGGGGAGGAATTAGACGCCGCGGAATCCAAACGTGCGACGGATTTCAGCCGGACTGGTGACACCAGCGGTCACGGCATCGCACGCGCGGCGGGAGAACGACACCATGCCCGATGCGATCGCCAACCGTTCGATCTCGGACGTGTCGCTGCCCGACATGATCGCCCGGCCGAGATTCTCAACGTCCGGTCGCAGCAATTCGGCGAGGACCAACCGACCACGGTAGCCGGTGCCCCGGCAGTTCGCGCAGCCGGCAGGTTCGCGAACGTGCGCGACATCGAGACCCAGCCGCGCCGCCGGATCGTCGCTCGCAACCGAACATTCGCACAGTCGTCGCACGAGTCGCTGGCAGAGGACGCCACGCAGGCCACTCCGAATCTGAAACGGTTCGATCCCGATGTCGAATAACCGCGTGATCGTTTCCGCCGCCGAACCGGTGTGAAACGTGGTCAGCACGAGATGTCCCGTCAACGACGCCTGAAAGACCGTCTCGGCGGTCAGGCGATCGCGCACTTCGCCAACCATGATGACTTCCGGGTCCTGCCGCATGACCGATCGCAATCCAGTCGCGAAATCGAATCCGGCGGCCACGTTGATCTGCGACTGCGCGGCGCCGGGAAGGACTGCTTCGACGGGATCTTCAAGTGTGACGACGCTGCGGCGAGGCTTTGTGGACGGTGGACGGTGGATGGTGGACGGTGTCGATTCTCTGTCCACCGTCCACCGTCCACCGTCCACCACCTCCCGCAGGCACGCATACAACGTCGTCGTCTTCCCGCTCCCCGCCGGCCCGCTCACGATCAACAAGCCGCTCGTTTCGGCCAGCAACCGGGGGAGTTCGGCCGCGATGTCAGTGGGCAGGCCGAGGTCGTTCAGTCGCGAGAATTGACCGGAACCGACGAACAATCGCACGACCGCCTTTTCGCCGAACAGCGTGGGGAACGTGCTGACTCGCATTTCAATGTTCGAGTCGGCTGGCCCGCCGGCTGTCTGTCGGATGCGCCCCTCCTGCGGCACGTCGCTGCGATACGTCAGCAGGTCCGCCAGCACTTTCAGCCGCGCGACGACATTGGCTTTGATCTCGTTCGGAAATGCCGCGACCGGATGCAACACGCCATCCAACCGCCACGACATCCGCAGGCTGTCCGCATCCGGCAGCAGATGCACATCGCTGGCCCCGGCCTCGCGAGCGGCGATCAACAACGCCTCGACAATCCGGCTGACGTGCTCGGGCAATCGAACGTCGAGGCCACTCAGCCGCTGATGAAACTGATCGGGAAGTGAGGTGGGCATGCGACTGTGCTTACCGTACCGGTTGGGAAATGTCGAGCCAACGCCGACCGGGAGTGTCATTTGGTTTCGATGCCCGCAATCTTTTCCAATCGGGGTTTTGAGCTTCCGTGCCGATCAATACACTGTGATCCAGTTGATCCACGGACAGAACGGAGATGCCATCATGCTCACAGTTCTTGGCCAATCATCGAAACTGTGCGACGGAGTGACGCGCCGAGAGTTGATGCGCGTCGGCGGACTGTCGCTCTTCGCGGGGATGACTCTGCCACGACTGGTTCGCGCGGCGGAGGCGACATCGACAGCGGGGCAGGGGAGGGGACGCGGGCCGGCGAAATCGGTGATCTTGTTCAACCTGCTCGGCGGACCGAGCCAGATGGACATGTTCGACATGAAGCCCGACGCGCCGGTCGAAGTGCGCGGTGAGTTCCAGCCGATCAGCACGTCGCTGCCGGGTCTGCAAATCTGCGAGCACTTGCCGAACACGGCGAAGCTCATGCACAAGGCGTGTCTGATTCGGACCGTCACGCACGGCTACAACGCTCACAACCCGCTCAACATCATGACCGGGTTCAGCGGCGGCAAGTTCGATCAGTTGCGGCCCGAACCGACCGACCCGCCCGACATCGGCGCGATCTGCCAGTATCTCCGCATGGGTTCACGCGACATGCCGGGAGCGGTCTGTCTGCCGTGTTATCCTGGCTGGGGCGAAAGCTCGATGTATCCCGGCATTCGGCGGCCGGGACCGTACGGCGGTTTTTTGGGGAGTCAGTACGACCCGCTGTTTAGCGTCTGCGAACCGAAGTTTGATCGCGAACCGCGAGTCGCGTTCTACGATCAGGTCATCCCGCGCGGTGAACCGAAGCTGGCATCGCTCGACGAGTTGCCCGACGTCACCGTCAATCGGCTCGATCGCCGGCGTTCGATCCTCGATCAACTCGATACTCAGTTTGAAGCGACGCGCGGCGCGGGAGCCATCGAGCGCATGAATCACTTCCAGACCCGCGCGTTCGAAATGCTGACATCGAGCCGGACTCGCGACGCCTTCGACCTGTCGCGCGAACCCGACTCGCTCCGCGATCATTACGGACGAAATATGAACGGCTCCAGCCTGCTCGTGGCGCGGCGACTCGTCGAATCCGGCGTGCCGTTCATCAGTGTGCATGCGGAGATCTTTGGCAAGTACGGCCATTCGTATGACATGCACGAAAACAACTTCGGCATGTTGAAAGACGCCAACCTGCCGATCCTCGACAAGGCGTATCCCGCGCTGATCGAAGACCTCGAATCCCGCGGCCTGCTCGATTCGACGCTGGTCGTGGTGATGGGCGAGATGGGCCGCTCACCCAAGGTCAACGCCAAGGCGGGCCGCGACCACTGGCCGCAATGCGGTTTCAGTTTGCTCACCGGCGGCGGCACAAAGCGCGGTTGCGTCTTCGGCGAAACGGACAAGCAGGCAGCGTATCCCAGCAGCCATCCGGTCTCTCCTGGCGACATCGTGGCGACGATCTACCAGTTGCTCGGCATCGACCCGCACCTGACCGTCCCCGACCGCCTCAACCGCCCGACCCCCATCGCCCACGGCGGCGAACCGATTTGGGATGTGATCGTGTGAGGGGACCTCGGAAGAAGCAAGACGAGAGGCAATGAATTCCAAGCACGTTTGTGTCACGCATTCTGTTTCCCAAAATTGGAGAGTCTCATGATTCGAAGTGTCGTCACGCTGGTGGCCCTGACCGCTTTGGGAATAGGTTGCGCGGACGTTCGCGTTGATGCCGCGGAGCCGGTGCGTGTCGGTCTGCTCGGCATCGATAACTATGGGTCGGTCGCGTACACGGAGTTTCTGAATCGTCCGCATGCCGAAGGAGTTTTCGCAGGCGTGCGGGTGGTGGCGGCGTACCCGATCGGAAGCGACGACTATCCCGACAGCGACAAGCTTCTCGCGAGCTGGAAGGACCAGTTGCTCAAGATGTATCAGAGTCCCAAAGATCCGAAGGACGCCGTGCCGCCGATTGAGATGGTCAACTCCGTTGATGAACTGTTGAAGAAGTGCGACGCGGTCATGATCTTCAGCATGGACGGTCGCCTCCACTTGAAGCAGGCGACACAGGTGCTCAAGGCGGGCAAACGGTTGTTCATCAGTCGTCCTTTGGCTTCGTCGCCGGAAGATGCGATTGCGATTTTGAAGTTGGCCGCGGAAACGAAGACTCCGTGCTGGAGCAGTTCGCAGCACCGTTACAGCGGTGGCTTCAGCGGCATGCGCGATCATCCCGAAGTGGGGCGCGTCATCGGTTGCGATGTCTACGGCGGCTGGATTGTGAATGCTCCGGAGGCCGACAAGTTCACGCGACCGCTGCACAGCATCGAGACGCTGTACACGATCATGGGGCCGGGCGTCGTGTCGGTGACGTGTACTTCGACGTCGACGGCGGAGGTAATCACCGCCCTCTGGAAGGACGGGCGCGTGGGGACGTATCGAGGCATCAAGGAGGGAGCCGTCAAATACAGCGCGACGGTTTTCGGAGACAAGGGGGTCTCGACGGCCGGCATTTATGGTCACGGTGTGCCGGTCAAAGGGATCGTTCCGACGAACGACAAGTACGTTGGCTACGAAGGACTGGCCATCGAGATGGCCAAGTTTCTCAAAGGGGGCCCGGTCCCCGTGAGTGCCGCCGAAACCCTGGAGATCTTTGCTCTGCTGCAAGCCGCGGAAGCCAGCAAAGCTCAGAACGGAGCCGTCGTCCGGCTACAAAACCTCTCGAAGGGGATCGGCGAGTAGTGCCGATTGCTCACGCTAAATTGTTTTGAATCCAACCCGGTTCTCGATACGATACTACTTCGAGTCAGGGGTATCAGCCTGTCCATGCGATGCGTGGGCACCCGATTGGTCACTTGCCGAGAGAAATGCAATGAGTCGTTCCATGAGCACTGTGCAGCATCCGACCGCGATGGTTTCCCGACGCAGACTTCTTCAAGCCGCCGGGGCCAGTGCTTTGCCTTTGGGCTTGCCCGGAATGGTCGCGGCGGGTGTCGATGAGAAGAGAGGTCTTGGCCGGGGCGCCGCCGAGAAGTCATGCATCTTCATCTTGCTGTGCGGTGGGCCGAGTCACCTCGATACGTGGGATCTGAAGCCTGAAGCACCGGATGGAATTCGGGGGCCTTACCAGCCCATCGCCACGAAAGTTCCGGGCATGCAGATCAGCGAGTTGCACACACGGCTCGCGACCATGACCGACAAATTTTGCCTGATCCGGTCGATGACGCATGTTGGAAACATCAGCAACCATTTCGACGCCATGCATCACAGCCTGAGTGGCCAGGCGATGGCACCGGCCGACGCTCCGTACATGGGTTCGATTTTGGCGAAAGTGCGACCCAACGAACGGGGCATCGTACCCTACGTCTGGCTGATCAAGTGCGTCGGCGATCCGGTTTTCTGTGCTCCGAACATTGGCATCGGCGGGCATCTGGGGGCGGCCTATAGTCCGCTGTTTGTCGGATCGGCAGCCAATCACCCGGCCATGCCAACGTTCAAGGCTCCCGACGAACTGCAAGCCGCGGTGGTCGCCGAGCGGATGCAGGATCGACGCCGATTGTTGGAGGGACTGAGTCCATCCGAGAACACGGGCGATTCCCATCGAGCCACGAAAGATTGGCAGGACCTGCACCGGCGAGCCTTTGATTTGACGAGTGGATCGGAAGGCCGTCTGCCGTTCGAATTGCATCGCGAATCAACGTCCGTGCGCGAACGCTACGGCATGCATCCGCTGGGACAAAACCTGCTCTTGGCGCGGCGGCTCGTCGAATCGGGAGTTGGGTTCGTCACCGTCAACGGCTGGACGGGGACGGCTCCGGAGGGTGGCGGCGGAGCACCCAGCTCCAGTTGGGACATGCACGGCGGCGAAATGGGGATGGGGAGTGCCTTCGGCAATGGTTCTTACGGCATGGGCTATTGCCTGCCGAAACTCGATGAAGCGCTCTCCGCGTTGCTCGTCGATCTCGAAGATCGTGGCATGCTTGAAAACACCCTCGTCGTGGTCGCCGGAGAATTTGGTCGCACGCCGAACATCAATGCGCCGGGCGCGAACCCTGGGCGTCAACACTGGCCTTCGTGCTATTCCGCCATCGTCGCGGGGGGTGGCATTCGCGGCGGCATGGTCTACGGTGAGTCCGACAAGAATGGTGCGTACGTGAAGGACAAGCCCGTGCGCCCGCAGGATCTCGGTGCCACGATCTTCCATGCCTTGAACGTCCCGCTCGGTCTCCGTCTCGGCCGCGATGGCTTCACCCGTCCGATCTCCACGGGCGAACCGCTCCTCGATCTGTTCGGTTAGTGCTATTCACCATCAACGATCAAGACGCGGCGCGCGGAGGGTCCGGGATTCCTTTCGCGAAGGGCCAGTCCACTGGTTCGTAGGCGACGGCCAGTTCGGGAGTTTCCAGCCGGCGGTTCTTTTCGGCCAGGCTGTGCAGGGCCGCATCGAGTATGCCCGTGGTCAGCAACGTCCGTTCCACAGGATAAGCGGGCTGGCCCGTGTGCATCATGTGCTCGACGGCACGCAAGAGGTGCTCGAAGTGGGCGAACGGCGGACCATCCTGCGCGGCGAATGTCAGGGCAAACGGTTTCTCCTGCCCGCGGATCGCCACCGCACACGAGAACTCGTGCGTGAACCCCGTCCCCATCGCGATCGTGGCTTTCGTGCCGTCTCGGTATTCGATGAGGTAAAACACCGCGTCCTTGGCCATCTCCTTGGGACGCGGAACCTTGCCCGCGTAGGGAGTGGGGGATGCGTCCACGACAGCGTTGAACAATGCCCGCGACCAGCGGCCATCTTTTTCCGCCTGCCAGATTCCATCTCCCGTGACCGACTGCACGGACTTGACGCCGGTTTCGCCTCCCTTGCGGCGTTCCATCAGGCATTGCATGCCTTCCAGGGAATGAAAGCCATAGGCTTCGAGCGGACCGTATCCCAGAGCGATCGCCTCGGTCACTTCAGAACCGATGGGAATCGTCGCGGAAGGGGATCGCCACATCACCGGCACTGACGAACCGGCCATGAACGGAATTCGGAGTTCCCGCGCCGTATCGGCCATGTGCTTCGCATCCTTCCAGGCGCAGGAGAGGTGCTTGTCGTTGAAGACTGGAACGACTTTCTGGCACTTCCGAAATGTGGTGACCACCTCGTCGAAGAACCGCCGGCGCGGAAACAGAATCTGCTGAGTCTCCGGCACGGTTGGATAATTGCCGTGCTCACCAACGTTGAGCACGCCCGCGACGGCCAGCGAATCCTTCCCCAGCGTGAGCGCTTCGTGAATCGATTTTGCCATCACGAATCCATGCTTCTTCGCCAGAGCGACGCTGAGATCGTTGTCGCCGATCTGGTCGACGTACATCGAGACCAACTTCAGATCCGGCCCAAGGCCACCGTCCTGTTTCCAACCCTCCAGAACCTTGCCCACGATGACGTCGGCATGCGAATTTCGGTGATAAACGGTGACCACCGCCGCAATGGGAAGTTTCTCGCGTGGCTTTTCGTCGGCAAACAGCCGTGGGGAGAAGTGCTCGCCGCAGAGCGCCAGTCCCGCGGAACCGAGCGACGACTGCAAGAACCGGCGTCGAGTCAGTGGATGGATCATCGGAGTTCTCCAGGCGGAGCGAATGGCGAAAGCATTGTTCTTCGCACGGCCATGACTGAGACATCGGTTGTTTATTGGGACTCAGGTTGAGGTTTGCGCTGATTTCGGGATTCCTCGTGAGCGGCAAGGCGCTAGCCGCCGGTCTGCTGAACACACCGGCGGCTAGCGCCTTGCCGCTCACAAAGACATTCGCGCAAGCATCAACCTGAGTCCCAATAAACAACTCGACTGATACCGAGTGAGGAATAACTTGAAGCCTGAATCATCTGTGTCAAAACAACTCATCGATCGCCCGGCCGTCCGGCAGCAGCGGGATCGGACGTCCCTGAAGATTGACGGCATTCAGGCTGGGGTCGATGCCGAGATGTTTGTAGAGAGTCGCCAGCACGTCACTGGGGCCGATCGGTCGTTCGGTGGGGAGACCACCATCCGAACTCGATGCACCGATGAGCTGCCCCATCTTCAGGCCTCCTCCCGCCAGCAGCACGCTCCCCAATCGCGGCCAGTGTTCGCGACCGCCCGTCGTATTGATTTTGGGAGACCGACCGAACTCTCCCCACACAACCAGCAACACGTTGCGGCATTGGTCCCGTTCGCTGAGGTCGGAGATCAGTGAGGAGAGTGCCCGGTCGAGTGGCGGACCGCTCCATTCCATGCCGACGTTCGGTCCGCCGGGACTGGGTTGCTCGCGATTCTCGCGGGTGATGCTGACGTGCCAATCCCAACGCAGGCAGTCGGGCGCCGTGTTAATCGTCACGAAGGTGACGCCGGATTCCACCAGCCGGCGGGCCAGCAACGCCATCTGTCCCCAACGATGCGTTCCGTACCGCTCGCGAGTGGCGGCTGATTCTTCATTGAGGTCAAACGCTCGACGGGCCTTCGCGCTGGTGACCAGTTCCAGTGCGAGCTTTGCGAAGGAATCCAATCCTTCCTGTGCTCGATTTGAATCGAGCCGTCGCGGCAACCGGTCGAGTTCCGTGAGCAGTGACTGGCGATCATTGATCCGGTCGAGCGTCACGTCGTCGGCCAGTTTGAGGCTGCTGGTGGCGTCTTGCAGGCGGTCCTGTTGGAACTCGACCGGATACGGATTCTGGAGGACTGTGAACGGAGAATGGGACACGCCGAGATACCCCGGCCCCATCGCGTCGAACAAGTGCTGGTGCATCACAGGCTCTTCCGCGAGCATGGCATAAGCCGGCATGCCAGGCTGCCGCGGTCCGCGATAACGGGAGGCGATGGAACCGAGCGAGGGATACTGGTTGGCGTTGTCCGGTTCCTTGCGCCCGGCGAGGCACCAGCGCGTGACACCGAAGTGATCATCATACGGATGCGTGAAACTGCGCACGATGGCCGTCTTGTCGAGCACCGCCGCAGTGAGGGGCAGCATGTCGCACACCAGCGCGCCGGGGAGTTTCGACTGAATCGCCCTGTACGGCCCGCGAATTTCCATGGGGGCCAGTGGCTTCGGATCGAACGTTTCGAACTGACTCGGTCCGCCACCCAGCCAGATTTGAATCACCGACGTATCGGGCGGAACCTGTCCCAGTTCCGCCCCGAGTGCCCGCAGACGCAGAATGTCGTCGAGCGCCAGCCCCACTCCACCTGCGAGGAGACTCGCCGACAGAAATCGCCTGCGCGACATGTGCTGTTGAATGTGCTGCGGCATTCAAGATTCTCCCGGACATGCAGACATCCGTTTGCGACTCGTGCATCCCCAGCCGACCGGAGGGAACATCCGACACGTACCTCGTCCATCGGGTCTATTCGTATCAACCCGGACCGGAATCGTCCAGAGGGGCAGAACGCCGGATGGGCACTCTTGCCCGTCCGGCATCTGTCCTCAGCGAGCCGATATACGACGGACGGGCAAGAGTGCCCATCCTACCCGCGCACAGCGTGTCTCACGATCCGAGCAGTTCGCGCAGGTGCCCGCCGAAGATGATCGTCAGGATCACGAGTGAACCGGCCACGGCGGCCATCACGGCGGCGGTGCTCATGCCCAACGCGCGGCGGACCGCACTCGACTCGTGATCTGCATCACCGGCGAGCAGCATGGTCCGCAGGGCGTGGTTGAACAGTTCGGCCATCAGCACCAGTGTCAGGCAGAACGTGATGATGATCCAGTCCAGGGTGCCGACGTGCAGCACGAAGCCCATCGCCAGCACGATCGACCCGCCAAAGAAATGGACGAAGAACGAACTGTCGCTGCGCACACCGCGGACAAATCCACGTTCGGCATCGACGAGTTGTTGTCGCCACGCCGCGCGGTGGGGAACGTGTCGGTCTTCGTGCAGCAAAGAAGTGTGTGGTGTCGGTGGCGAAGCGGGCATGCGTTTGGCTTCCCTAGTTCGGTTGTCCTTGCAGCAGCGTTCCCAGTTGTGACAGGCCGTTGATGTTTCGGAACGGGCCAAATCTCGGTTCCACAGACACGCCGAAGCTGACGTTGTCTTTGTTCGGATCACGCATGGCCAGCAGATGAATCAGGAAATCCGCTCCCACGCGGGTGAGAGAAACCGACTGGCCGAGATCGTGTTTCTGACCCAGGTCGTATGCGGTGCTGAACGAGGAAATCCATTTGGGACTCATCGAATAGTTGTAGCTGGCGGTGAGGATCTGACTTTGCAAACCCGCGCCACTGACTTGTCGCAGGCCGGCATAGATGCTGCCGCGCGTGGTTCGCTGCGACATCACTCCCACGCTCCAAAGCTGCTGGGCATTGTCGAACGTGTCGAAGTAACTGCTGGCCGTGAGCGTCGTCCGGTCCCCGACGAACCAGTTATACCGCGCTCCGTACAGACCGAACGCCTGGCCGAAGTTGTCGCGGGTGGAGTTCGGGAAGAACGACGATTCGAGATCCAGCGTCATCCAGTTTTTGATCCGCTGGTTTTCCGGCGGACCGACCTTCGTTTGCAAGCGGTGTCGCCAGCCGAGACGCAACACCTGTTGATCGGTCACCAATTCGTTGTACGGAGCCGTCACGCTGTGCGCCACCCCCGCGCGGACCGCGTAGAACCGCGGATCGAACACGCCGGGCAGAGTCCCGCCGAATGTGTTGAACAGGAAGCGTCGACGGAACTGTTCCTGTGCGTTGTCGTCGAATTCGTTGAACTGTGGGATGGCACCCAGATCTTGATTCGATTCCGAAAACGAATAATCGGCGTCGAGCACCATCTTGTGAGCCAGCCCATGCAGGTTGAAAATGTCGCTCCACACGTTCGGGAACGCGCGCCAGAACTCGATGCTGCCACGCACCCCGGCGCTGCCGTACAACCGGCTGACCGAGTCGCCGGAATAATTCTGACCCCAGTGGGCGGCTTCACCCAGCGCGTACGGCACGACGTTGAGCGGTCCGAAATTAAACGGAGCGTTGAGTTCGTGTCGTGTCGAAAGGACCGCCCCTTCGGCATTCCCTTCGAACGGGAGCAGGCTGAATTTGTCCGCCGGATCGGACGGTGCATCGGCGGGACGCTGCTGGGCGTACGAAGCGTACGACCGCGACGACCACGTCAGCCAGCCGCCGAGGAGCGGTTCCGACAGGACGGTCAGATCGCCACGCGGCAGCCAGCGAGTCGTGGTGAAAAACGGAGTCAGATTGTTTCTCGCCAGCACCGACCACGTCCAGTTGTCTCGTTGTTGTCGCAGATAAAGCAGCGACTCGAAATCTTTTTCGCGGTCGTACTGATTCTCGTCGTACTGTTCGAGAAAGTTTCGGTCGG
The DNA here is from genome assembly GCA_016235885.1 of Planctomycetales bacterium. Lineage (GTDB taxonomy): Bacteria > Planctomycetota > Planctomycetia > Planctomycetales > Planctomycetaceae > JACRIH01. The sequence continues at coordinate 28,854 of JACRIH010000489.1, forward strand.
ACAGGTAGCCAGTTTCGGTTTGCAGCGTGAGATCCCACGGGAGAAGTTGCTGATCGCGAAACAGAATCTTGCCGCGGTTCTGATCGCGTGGCAGCAGACTCGACCGGTCGATACCGAGGTTGTCGCGTCCACCATCGTGAATGTAGTACCCCTGTGCGAGACCACTGTAGGTGCCTGCCAACCCAAACCGATCCACGCCGGAATAGGTCCCGCTCGAACCGATGCCCGGGCCGCGCAGGCCGAGGTAGTCGAGATCCAAATTCCAACTGGCTCCCGCGGGCGAATCGATGCCCAGCAGGCTGAACATGTTCCAAACCGTGCGGATTTGAGTTCCGAAAATCTGATCGTTTTGAATGCTAAGCGTCCGCAGCGGAATGTTCGGTTCTTCGGCCGGTGCGCTGACAGACGGCAGGTAGAACAGCGGCACGTTGCCGACGAAGAACGTGTTGTTCAGCGATGTGGTCCACGACCGCTCCGGGTAGACGAGCTGGCCCGTCTCGGCGTCGATTTGCGGAGTGTTCGGGAAGAACCACGTGTCGTCCGGTCGCTGTTCGAGGAAAATGTCGGTCGCCTGCAGCCGGTAACCAGGTGTTCCGTACTCACTCGTCGTGGCCCAGGCACGCTGTGCGTGAAAGTTTCGCGGAGCCAGTTGCCGGATGCGGTCGGCTCGCAACCGGAACGGAATCCCCTGAAGTTCGGGCAGCGGAACGGTGAGTTCTGCGTCGTGCAGCAAGCCGCGCTGTTCTCGCACGTCGTAGAAAGCGCGTTTCCCCCGGATGGTGTAGTCCTTTCCCTTGTCCATCTGGCGAATGATGATGTTGTCTTCCATGTAGACTTGCAGCGGCAGGTCGTTGCTCTGTTGAAAGTCCACGTTGAGATCCGCGTCGCCGGCACCGTCCCGCAACTGCGTCCAAATCACGACGCGGTCGGCGGTGAGGTCCACCGTGTTCATGTTCGGCAGTCCATCCACGATCACGTTGACGCCACCGGTGATGATCAGCACCTGCTCGGGTGGTGTGACCTGATCATTTCGCTTCGTTTCGTACGTGAGCGGCACCGCGCTGCGCGGCGAGATGCGAATGCGGCGCTGTCCCGTCGCCGGCTTGAGAACCTGCACCCCTCGCAGTTCCGGTCCCGGATCGGGTCCACTGGGAACACGGTACTGCACCGGTTGAATCGACGTGCCGCGTGCCACCTTCCGTGCTGCGGTCGCTTGCACGAACAGTGGGTCGTCCAAGCCCGGTTGGTCGATGGTTTGCCGTCGGGCTTGAATCGTGACTCCGACGAGAGTTGTTACATCCATCAGCAACGATCGTTCGTGCCGTGTGCTCCCCGGCTGATCCCAACGCACGTCGCTTCGTAGAAACACAGTGATCCGGTCGCGACTGCCGCGCGCCAGCGGTTCTGTGCGACGCCAGACGACCGCTTCTTTAGCCTGCCAGGTGTGGTCTCCCTGCACGATGCGACACTCGCGCAGCAACCAGACCGCCTCGTGTTCCTGTCGCCACTCCTGTGAGTACGTTGCCGAAATCGTCACCGGGTCCGAAGCATCGGGTGGCGGAGAGGCGCTCGGCGTTTGGTCCTCATGCGGCGACTGCGCTCGAACCTCGCGCGGATTCGGAGGGGCATTGGCTGGAAAAACATCGGCGGAATTCGCCCGACGGCCCGCGTCGCTTCGCGGCGTGGAATCTTGCCCCACGGCGTGACGCAGTGCGCAGACTGCGACGACCAACCCCGGGACCAAGCCCAGGAGGAGCAGCCTTAATCTCGCGTCGGACATCCTGTCCAACTGCATTTCGCGCACGAAATCTCCTTCGGCGCCGAACGGCGGGAGCGAGGGAATTGAGCCAACTTCCGAAATGGGGCGGGATTATGTTGGGTTTCCAAAACCCCGTCAAGACGGGGTCAAAACGATGAGGGGGATGCCTTTTTTGTCTGTGTGCCGAGGTTTTTCGATGGCACCCTCCTCAGCGTGATGCTTGTCAGATTGGCTCGAAAACCAATCCGCGATGACTGCCTAACGGACTCGGTGCAGAGAGTCTGGTCAGAGAACGTAACCAACTACCCAGTTTCAGAATTCGGTTGATCCAGCACTGTCGATTCAACCGATAATATCGAGACTCCCGGCAAGGGTTGCCAGAGTGAAGCGCCCACGATCGCATCGCCCGCTGCTCACCATTCATGTCTTTCGCAGACTTGCATCCCTTGTCCGATCGGCGGAGCCTTGCGCTCACCGTCCGCGTCATGGGCTTGTGCTGTCTGGTCACTCTGGCTGGATGCCGGACTCTTTCCGATGTTTCTCGGGTGCCGCAGCCGGACAATCCGCGAGGGGAATCGCAGCCAGGCTCCGCACGCGGACACGCTCTTCGGAACCGCGATAATGACCCGGCGGGCAACGCGTCGGTTCTCAAATTGGTCTCGCTGTCGGCGGCGTGTGACGATTCGCTCACGAGTCCGTGGGAATCAACATCCGCCATGCCACCGGGCGTCGTGCCATCGCTTCGACGAGTGACCATCGACGTCAACAAGATGCCCGCAACTCCGCGTCGCAATTCTCCAAAGCGGCTGGCCAAACTGCACGAGATGGCCAACAGCGGCTGGCTGCGAAATGTCGCGGTTCAGGAGGACGATCTATTCCCTCAGGAGCGAACATCCAACTTCGCGACGTCCATCGATGGGGAAGCCTTGCCGGTGGGGGCCAGCCTGGTTTTCGGTGACGGTGACCACGACGCCTCTGGGCCGGACGCAGACCGTGATCAGCCTCTTCCCGGCAATTCGTTGCATGGCTCATCAACGACCCAGGAGTCGTGCGTCAATTGCTCGCGCATCGAAGGGTGTGATGTGGTTGATCTGGTGCGAAGCGACCATCGCAATTTCTACTCCCGTCCCATTCTGGCCCGGCTGGGTTGGGGCCTGGTGGCGGCGGGAATCGTGGCCAACACGCAAATCGATCGTGAATTGTACGAGGCATATCACGACACAATGGAAGTGGGTGCGGTCGGCGGCTACACCGAAGACGTGCGACCATTGGGAGACGGAATGCTCACGTTGCCCGTTTTTGCTGCCGCCGCACTGTTTGGTCGTTACGCCACGCAAATCTCTGGATCGGAACTCGTAGGCGACTGGGGCTCGCGTTCACTTCGGACGGTTGGAGTTGGTTGTGTTCCACTCATCGTCCTGCAACGTCTGACCGGTGCTGGTCGCCCCGACAATCCCAACGGGTCGGCTTGGACACCGTTCCGTTTTGAAAACGGTGTCAGCGGTCACGCCTTCATGGGAGCGATCCCATTTATCACGGCGGCCAAGATGGCCGACGAACCGTTGGTCAAGGCAGTTTTGTATGCGGGTTCCACAGTCACTGCCTGGAGCCGCCTGCAGGACGAACGGCACTACGTCTCTCAAATCGCCCTGGGTTGGTGGATCGCCTACCTCGCCGCCACCGCCATCGATCAGACCGAGATTGAATCCCGAAACTTCACCATCACTCCCGCACCAATGGCCGACGGCGCCGGACTGTTCTTCGAATGGCGTCACTGATCGGCCCGGAGTGGCCGTTCCAAACCGTAGTCCGTACCAAGGTGTCCGGACTACGGCACCACGATTCGGGAAATGTTCCAACGTACCCGTGCGACAGGTCACGCCGAGAACAGCGGCGTGGACAGATACCGTTCGCCGGAATCGGGCAGCACGACAACGATCACCTTGCCGCTGGCTTCGGGACGGGCGGCGACTTTCAACGCCGCACTCATCGCCGCACCGCTGCTGATCCCGCACGTGATCCCCTCCTCCTTGGTGATCCGGCGGGCGATGTCAAACGACTCGTCGTTCGTGACCTGGATGATTTCGTCGATCATCGTGCGGTCGAGGATATCCGGGACGAAGCCGGCTCCAATTCCCTGAATTTTGTGCTTCCCCGGAGCACCACCGGACAACACGGGACTGTCAACGGGTTCGACCGCAATGGATTTCATCGGGTGCTTCTTTTCCTTCTTGATGAACCACGACACACCGGTGATCGTGCCGCCGGTCCCCACACCGCCCACGAAGTAGTCCACCTTGCCGGCGGTATCTTCCCAAATCTCCGGCCCCGTGGTCTTGAAATGAATCTGCGGGTTGGCCGGGTTCTTGAACTGCTGCGGGATGAAGTATTCGGGATTCTCCGCGAGCTCCTCTGCCTTCTTGATTGCTCCCTTCATCCCTTCCGCGCCGGGAGTCAGAATCAAATTCGCGCCGAACGCCGCGAGCATCTGCCGCCGTTCGATCGACATCGTGTCGGGCATCGTCAGCGTCAGGGCATACCCTTTCGCCGCGCAGACGTAAGCCAGCGCGATGCCGGTGTTGCCGCTCGTCGGTTCAACGACGTGCATGCCGGGCTTGAGCTTGCCGGACTTCTCGGCATCCCAAATCATCGCCGCGCCGATTCGGCACTTGACGCTGTACGCCGGGTTCCGCCCCTCAATTTTCGCAAGGACAGTCCCGCCGAGGCCCTTCGTCAGGCGGTTGATGCGGATGAGCGGCGTGTGACCGATGGACTCGGCGTTGTCGTTGTAGATCGGCATGATTCAGGGTTCCTAACTTGATGGGGACGTGTCTCCGAGACATCGCGCTGTCTCAAACTGGCGGGGATTATGTTGATTCACGACTCACTCGGCAATGCCGGAACGAGACACTTGACGCTGGTGTACCGGACAGCGATGAACTCCCGCGCCCACTGTGGTCACCGCATTCCTGAGCGGCTAAACTCGAAACGCTCGTACGCAGATTTTCGATTCACCACCGGAGCGCCGCCGTGCTCGCATCGGATTCCGTTCATCCCACCGACGCTTCCGCTAGTGACGCCGATTTGCAGGCCGTCGAAAGACTGAGCGCCGGTTACCGACGCATCACCGCCGAAATCGGCAAGGTGATCGTGGGACAGCAGCGGGTGATCGAGGAGTTGCTCGTCGCGATGTTCGCGGGCGGTCACTGTCTGCTGGTCGGTGTGCCGGGGCTGGCGAAGACGCTCATGATTCACACGCTGGCCGACGCGCTCGACCTGTCGTTCAACCGCGTCCAGTTCACGCCGGACCTCATGCCCGCCGACATCACGGGGACGGAAGTCATCCAAGAGGACAAGGCGACCGGTTCGCGCGGGTTCAAATTTCTGCCGGGACCAGTCTTCGCGCACGTCGTGCTGGCGGACGAGATCAATCGCACGCCGCCGAAGACGCAGGCGGCGCTGCTCGAAGCCATGCAGGAGCACCAAGTCACCGTCGGTGGCGTACGGCACAAGCTGCCCGAACCGTTTTTCGTCCTCGCCACGCAGAATCCGATCGAGCAGGAGGGAACGTATCCGCTGCCCGAAGCACAGCTCGATCGGTTCATGTTCCACGTCCACGTGGACTACCCCGCCGAGGAAGAAGAATTCTTGATCGTCCGCCAGACGACCGGTCACACGCAGCCGAGCGTGTCAAAAGTTTTGACCTACGCGGACGTGACCGAACTCCAACAATTCGTCCGCAAAGTGCCCGTGGCCGATCACGTCATTCGATATGCCATGCAGTTTAGCCGGCTGACACGAAAGGGCAGGGGGGAAGAGGGGAGGGATCTGCCTGAGTTCGTTCAAAAGTACGTCACGTGGGGAGCTGGACCGAGGGCGAGTCAGTATTTGATCCTCGGGGCCAAAGCGCGAGCCATGCTGCACGGGCGAGCGTTTGCCACCACGGAAGACGTGCGATCCGTCGCCGCACCGGTGCTGCGGCATCGCATCATTTTGAATTTCAATGCCGAGGCCGAGGGGATCAAGCCGGACGACATCGTCCGCCGCCTGATCGAACTCATCCCCAGCGATCCGGGAAAGCTTGCCGCTCGTGGAAAACTTCCAGAGATATTTAAGTCCGCAGACGCTGGCTAAGCTGCAAGGTCTCGACCTGAAGGCTCGGTTGATCGTCGAGGGCTTTGTCGCCGGGTTGCACAAAAGCCCGTACCACGGGTTCTCCGTCGAATTCGCGCAGCACCGCGAGTACGTTCCCGGCGACGATCTGCGGTACGTGGATTGGAAAGTCTTTGGCAAGAGCGATCGGTTCTACCTCAAGCAGTTCGAGGAAGAAACGAATTTCGCCTGCTGGCTGCTGCTCGACACGAGCGAGTCGATGAGCTACCGCTCCGACGCGGCCGAGATGTCCAAACTGGAGTACGCCCAATGCGTGGCGGCCGCGCTGACGTACCTCATTCTCCAGCAGCAAGACGCTGTCGGCATCGCCACGTTCGACACAGCCGTGCGAAACTTCCTCACGGCGAGCGGACAGCCGTCGCACCTCAAGCAAGTGTGTCAGGTGCTGGACGTCTCTCCGGCCGCCGGTGAAACCTCGATGGGTCCGATCTTCCACGAACTCGCCGAGCGCGTCCGCAAACGGGGCTTGATCGTCATCCTCAGCGACTTGTTCGACGACCTCGATTCGCTGCTGCTGGGCCTCAAACATTTCCGGCACCGCCGCCACGAAGTCATCGTGTTGCAGGTGATCGATCCCGCCGAACAGGATTTCCCTTTCGAGGAACCGACGCTGTTCCGCGGCCTCGAAAACTTCCCCGAACAGGCCACGGAACCTCGCTCCCTCCGAGCCGCCTACCGCCGCGAGTTCGATCAATTCCTGTTCGACATCCGCCACGCCTGCCGCGACCTGCACATGGATTACACGCTGCTGCGAACCGACGCGCCGCTGGACGGCGCTCTCCGCAGCTTCTTGACCGGCCGAGCGAGCCACCTGCACAAGACTTGAATCGTAGGATGGGCACTCTTGCCCGTCCGTCTTTTGTCCTTTGCGAATCGATAATCGACGGACGGGCAAGAGTGCCCATCCTACAGGCCGTACGAAACACAGCTCCAGTTGAGCAATCAATGGTTGCTGATATCATGGGACGAAACTCTTTGGAGTCTCCCGCATGCTGACCCTCGCGAGTTCCCGCACCGACCGCACTTGCAACGGGCTGTCCCGTCGCGAGTTCATGCAAGTCGGCGCCCTCGGACTGGGCGGCCTGACGTTACCGTGGCTGATGTCGATGCAGGCTCAGGCGGCGGCGGCCGGCATCCCGACCAAAGACAAGTCGGTCGTCCTGCTGTTTTGTTCGGGTGGTCCGAGTCACATCGAAACGTTCGATCCGAAAATGTTGGCCCCTTCCGACGTCCGTTCGATGACGGGCGAAGTGACAACGAGCGTTCCCGGCATCACGTTCGGCGGGACGTTTGAGAATCTCTCGAGGCACGCGCACCGGATGGCGATCATCCGCTCGTTCGCGCATAAAACGGGGGACCACGTCAAGGCAATCGAACAGGTGATGCAGTGCGGTAACCCGATGAAATCCGGAATGGGGGCGGTCGTCTCGCGGCTGCGCGGTACGTCTCACCCCGAGACTGGCATGCCGACACACGTTCACTTGTTCACTGACGAAGTGGACGGCCAGTACAACAACGAGAAGAACCGCATGCTCAACGCCGACGGGCCCGGCTCGCTCGGCGCGGCGTTCACACCGTTCTATCCTGGCGGCAAGGGAGACGTGAACCGCAACATGCAGCTTGGCATTCCGCTGGCCCGCCTCGACGAACGACGCACCCTCAAGGATTCGCTCGACCGGCTGCAACGGGACATCGACACGCGCGGGTTGATGGAGGGACTCGACAAGTTCGAACAGCAGGCGTTCGATCTGATCCTCGGCAAGTCGCGAGAAGCGTTCGACCTGTCGCGGGAAGATCCGGCCCTCGTCCGCCGGTACGACACGTCGCGATTTCAGACCGGCCACAAAAAACACCGACCGTCGGAACTCGGAAAGCAACTGCTGCTGGCTCGCCGCCTGTGCGAAGCGGGCTGCGGATTTGTGACGGTTCAAAACCCCGGCTGGGACATGCACGCCGACGGCAACAATCCCGGCATCGAAGTCGGCATGGATATGCTCGGCCGCCCCGTCGATCAGGCCGTCTCCGTCTTCCTTGAAGACCTCGCGGACCGGGGCTTGTCCGACCGCGTCCTGTTCATCATCACGGGCGACTTCGGCCGCACGCCGAAAGTCAACAAGCGCGGCGGTCGCGATCACTGGCCCAACCTGAGCACCCTCGCCTTCGCGGGCGGCGGCTTGAAGTTGGGACAGGCGATCGGCCAGTCTGCTCCCAAACTCGACGTCCCCGCATCGCAACCAGTCGGCCTCGAAAATCTCATGGCGACAGTGATCCACTCACTTTTCGACGTCGGCCAACTGCGACTCCAATCCAACATCCCCCGCGACATCGCCGCCGTCTTGGAACGCGCGGAGCCGATTCCGGGGTTGGTGTGACGATGCCCGGCAACCGCGTTCAGGCGGTGAACGCCCAGTCGGCGGACAAACGGAGGGGATCACGGACTTGATGGATGCTCGTGGTCTTCCGTGTTCCACAGCGTTGCGACCTGATTGCTGAATCGGTCCCACCACAAATCGAGGGCCTCCACGTCAGCGTCGGAGGGCGTCGTGATTCGTGGAGCGATGCCCTTCGAACGGGTGGTGCCTTCCAGAATCGGACCGAATTCTCCATCCGGCAACGACAAGTCGTCGAGATCCCCGGTCGAACCATCCGTCTCCGAGCTGCCCGTTTCGACCAGCGAGCCGAAACGCAGTGCTGACGTTTCGGCCGCGATGGTCAATTCTTGGGTCGTGATCGTCGCCGGTGATGCAGGTGCGGCGGCGACCGCCTGACTGAGCAGACTGGCCAGCGAACCGGTTGGGATTCCGAATGGGAGTAACGTGGCGGATGACACACGATCGTCAGCACCGGACTGCGCAGCCATCTCAGATGAATCGGGCTGGGAAGCCGATGCTGGCAGTGCAACGTACTGCTTCAGGAAATCGCTAAAGGACGTATTGGACTTGGAAAGTCCAACGAGGAATCCCTCGTAATCGAATTGGCTGTCTTGGTAGATCTTGTCCCAAAACTCTGCCACGGCGTCGTCCTGAATCTTGTTGGTGTAGCCAAGAAAGGTAACATAGTTGAGGTAGTAGCCAAAGGTTTCGATGGCGAATTGTGTCCTCGTGAAGCGAATGATCCCCGCCCCATTGCCAAACGTCGCGTCGAACTTGCCATCGGCGGAGAACCGCGCCATCCGCACGGCGGGCGACCAGAGCCCATATCCGATGACCAAGAGTGAGCCGTCCGGGAGAATTCGCACGCTCCCGACTTCATTTACATCATTCGCCACTCCGGCGGGCACGAGGCCCTTGTCTCCGAATGACTCATCGAGTGTTCCGTCGAGATGCATCTTCACCAAATACGATCCGGAGGAACCATACCCCATACGAAAGACGTAACCATTCCCGTGCCGTTGCGCCCACGCTCCACCAAAACGAAGAACGTAGTCTTCGTCTTTCAGGTAAGAGGGCACAGAATAGCCCAAGCTGCTAAGCCGAGGGCCTACAAGATACGGAAGAACGTCGCGATTAAAGTCGCCCAACTTCCAATCCAGAAACTCTTGGGTCGGCGTACCCAAACCGGCCGGACCCGGCGGGCGATCCGTTGTCAGATCCATCGTCCGCTTGATTGCGAGATCAAGCTGCTTCCGTACCTCGATCTCAATCTTCCTTCGCAATTCGGGATCCATCTCCAACTTCATCCCGGGATCCATCGCACTCCACATCCACGGAGTAATCTTCGTTGGATCGAGTTCAGCCGGTTGGGCCGGGATTCCGACGGTTGAGGCAGAGACAAATTGAGCTTCAACGCCAATGCCGCGCGGCGGTTCGGCTGAACAATCGCAGATTGCAATGACATTGCCTGCGGAAATGACTTGCTGGACAGCAAGGTCAATGTCGCCGGTCAGCAAACAGCGAGTCTCAAGTCGCTCGACCCCAGCAAGGCGAAAAACTCCTTCTCTGCGACGCCTGTACATGCCGCTTTGAGAAGCGTCAGCGATCTTCCTTCTCACATACTGAAACAATCGCATGAAGATTCTCCTGCCGCTCTTCTTTTCGACATATCCGACCACCGTTGACAAACAAAAATACAGCGACCCGGCTTCCGAGGGAAGCCGGGTCGCTGTCGCTTGGGGAACGCGACGGGAAGGGAAGTCCGTTGCGTCCTTCAGCACGAGGCGGTCAGCCGGACGTCCGCCTCGTCTCTCACAGAGAATTCGCTGTTCCGATTACTGAGCTTTCTTTCGCAGATCGCGAACGGACTTCTGCATTTCTTCGGTACTGATGAAGCCGTCGCTGTTGCTGTCGATCCGGTCGAAGTTCTCCTTCAACCGTCCGGTGGCTTCGTCCTTCGAAATCGTGCCGTCGCCGTTCTTGTCCATACCCTCGAACGCTTCGCGTCCGCGAGTTCCCCCCTTGGCGTCGCCCTTCTTTGCCGCACCAGGTTTCCTCGCCGCTTCGGCCGGACGAACCGCTGGTGTGGTGGTCTTCTCGGATTCGGCCGGCTTCACATCGGCGGGCTTGTCGGCCGGGCGAGATTCCGGACGTCGATCGCCATCGGGGCGTGTGGTTCCCTCCGGACGAACTCCGTCGGGGCGACGATCGCCACCTGGAGCTTGACGACCGGGGCCACCAAAACCTTCCGGCGGTGGGCCGAACAATTCGCTCGGATCGAGTTCGCCATCCTTGTTCTTGTCGAGTTCATCGAACACGGTGGAGGCTTTGGAAATCTCGTCCTTGCTCAGCCGACCGTCACCGTTCGCGTCGAGCTTGCGGAAGAACAACGCCTGTGGTCGTGCCGGACCCTGGCCCTCGCCACGCGGTCCACCTTCGGGGCGACCCGCTTCCGGACGACGTGCATCGGGTGAACCTGCTTCGCCACGCGGGCGATCCCCTTCCGTTTTCGGCCGGTCGCCACCGTCGGTGGGACGCCGAGCTCCTTGCGGATTGGCACCCTGCTGGAATCTCTCCGCAGCCTTTTTGAAATCATCAAGTGTCAGATTGCCGTCCTTGCCCTTGCCGGCAGCGTCGAGCATCCGTTCCACGATCGGACGCATCCGTTCCGAAACTTCGTCCAGCGTGACTTTGCCGTCGCCATTCGCGTCCATGCGCTTGAACATTTCTTCCGGGTTGCCGAATTGCGGTCCTCCGGGAGCGCCACCCGGTGGGTTGCCGGCGCCGGGGCGAAACTGTGCCATCGCTTTGAGGTAATCCTCTTTCGAAATGCTCCCGTCCTTCCCCTTGCCTGCTCGTTCGAGCATCTGTTCGACAATGGCCTTGGCTCGATCGGGCACTTCATCCAGCGTGATCTTGCCGTCGCTGTTGGTGTCGAGGCGGTTGAACATTTCTTCAGGGTTGCCGAACGGCGGGCGACCTTCAGCACCGGGTTGGCCCGGTTGACCTGGCCTGGCGTTTTGAGCCATCTTCGCGAAGTCCTCGCGAGTCAGATTGCCGTCTTTGCCCTTGCCTGCTCGTTCCAGCATCCCCTCGACGAGCCGCTTCGCCTGCTCCGGCACTTCGTCCAGCGTGATCTTGCCGTCGCCGTTCGCATCCAGCCGCTTGAAGAACTCGGCCGGATCTCCTCGTCCTTCGCCGCCACCGCGCTGCGGCGGGGCCTGAACAGGTGGTTCGTCCTTCAATCCTTTCGCGAACTCGTCGGCTGTCAGTACGCCGTCTTTGTTGGCATCGGCCACGCGCAAGAGGTGATCGAAGAACCGTTTCCGGTCCTCTCCGACCTCATCGGCGGTCAGTTTTCCGTCGGCATTCTTGTCCAGTGTTTTGAAAAGCTGCTCGGGCTTCTCCCCTGCCGGCGCGTCATCGGCCGCCCGACCTGCGGACGAGAATCCGACAAAGGCCCCGAGCACGACAGTGGTTGCAACGAGGTTTCGTTTGGAATTCATGGAGATGCTCCTGGCATCAGAGGACATTGGGAAACCAAAACGCATAGCGATCTAACCCGCCCGGACCACGCGAGGTTCCGGTGCGAATTGAGTTTTTTTGAAAATGATGCCGCCATTTCCAACAAAGATCGACAGCGGCATGAGCAAAGAAGTCCGCGATGAATAACCACGGAACACACGGACGACACGGAAACGAAGCCAAAGGAAGCGAATTGTTACGAGGCAATCGCCGCCGGATAGTCGCCACTCATTACGTTACGCATCATCTCGGTTCTGTGTCTTCCGTGGATTCCGTCGTTGAATCTTGTTTGAGGTTACACCACTTCAGTTGTCGTCTTTCGCCTCGGATTTCAGCGTGAAACCGATCCACAGCAAACCCAGCTTGTCGGGACGCATGTAGCTGGCGCTGGGAGACAGGTACTTCCGAATCACGTCGAATTCCGGCAGCTTGGAAAAGTCGAGCGAGAAGGCTTCCGATTCGCCGAACTGCCTGGTGGCCTCGCCCGACCGCAGCAGTTCGTACATGGCTTTGAGTTGCGTGTTCTCCCGCTCGAAGCTGATCATCGACGACTCGGCGGGAAATTTTTTCGCCAACCGCTGGTACGCTGGCAGGTTGGCCAGGCTGTCCTGATCGCCATCCGTCCTCAACACCTGTTCGAGCAGCGTGACGTTGCTGGCGAACATCAAATAATCGCGCGAGACACAGAAACCCATCATCGTTTCCGCATCGCCGCCGCCGAAGCCGCTTAGTTCGATGACCGTCTCGCCCTGAAACTTCCGCACCTTGCCGGGGAACCCCTCCAGCTTGCTGATCACCGCCAGCGTTTTTTTCATCGCTGCGGCATTCTTCAATTCCGCCGCGACCAGAATCCGCTGACTCTCGAGGTTCTTCGGGTCGGCCAGGTCGGAGACGATGTGCAGCCGACCAGACAAGTGGTCGAGCAAATCTTTCTTCGGGTGCAGCTTGCCAAACTCTTCGCGATCGGCAACCTGGTCGAGCAATTTCCTGAACGCACCCGCGCCTTGAAACATGTCCACCAGCGACTCGACTGTGTTGACGGCCTTGCCCAAGTCCCAATTCAATCCGAAATACGCATCGCTCTGAGCGGGAATCCACTTCGGTGGCGTGTGGTCGACGGCGGGAAACTGAAACAGATTGATGACTCCGGTCGGCGGCGAATCGAGATACACCAGCGTGCGGGTGATCGTGTCGTAGTCCCCCGTCGCGAGATCGACTGTGCCGCCGACGGCCTTGAACTTGTCGATCCCGAGCGTGGGCAGCATGGTGAGCATGAGGGTCATCTGCGGCGTGTTCGCGCGGGGGTCGGAAGTCAGCACTCCCTTCACCAGTCCGATCGGGTCGATGAACCACGTGACCGCCGGTGGATTGTCGTTCTGTTCGTCGCGGCACGCGGCCACGAGCTGGCGGTAGATGTCGGTCTCGGCGAATGTCTGCTCGTGCTTGCCATCCCAGCGGGTGATGATCGACTTCAGCGTGTCCACATCGCTGCTGGCGATCAAGTTGCCGTCCTTGCGGAAATACGCGATCTGCTCCGGCGTGCCGTCCTTTTTTGTGTCGTCGTCTTCCACTTTTGGTCGAGTGTGAATCACCAACTCGATTCCCTCGAATTCTTCGGTCGACCTCTTGACCCCATGCTCTTCGGCCGCTTCGGTCCCTTTCGCAAGAAGTTTGGTGACGGTCTGCTCGTTCTCGCCGGCGTCGAGGAAGACGGCGACGGACAGTTTCTTGCCCGGCAACTGTACGACGGCGACGGCCACTTCGCCCTGCGGCAGAGCCAGAATGTCGTTCAAACCGACACCGATCTTCGATTGGATTATTCCCGAGACGTTGTCGAGTTGCTTCTCGACCTCCTGCCAGAACTCGGCGAGTTCCTTTTCCTGACTGAGTTGTCCCAGCGCGGTCTTCTTCCAGTCCGCTTTCAGCTCCGGAACGTTGCGGACACTGACGTACCCGAGCACTTGCGGCGGAAGCCGTCGGTCGCCCGGAACCCGATCCGCCGCCGTCGCGACAGGCACCAGCCACACGAACGACAGCAAAGCGAGAACGCAGGAGCGGAGGTAACGCATGGTGAGACGTGTCCTTGTCGAGAATGAGTCAGGTCTTCGTACGTCCGAGTCGCGATTTCTTGGCAGGGTTCGCGAATTATGTAGCCACGCTCGCCAGAGCGTGGGCCGTGTCACCAGAA
>JACRIH010000490.1 GCA_016235885.1 Planctomycetales bacterium
GGCCGAGTCGCTCCGCGACTCGGCGGCCGGGTCACGGAGTGACCCGACCACAAATGGCACGACCGCCGCGGTCACTCGGGTTCGCCTGGCTCCGTCTCGACTGGTTGCGGCATTTTTGTCCCGATGTGCCAGGCGACTCGGCCGAGCAACCTCGCGTAGATCAGGCAGACGGCGGCCAGCAACGGCCCGTGCAGCAGCATCGTCAGGACGGGAGCGAGTCTCAAACCAAAGAACAAGACGAGAGGTCCGAGCCACGTTGCTCCCAACACTTGGCCGCTTTCGTCAGGCCAGCACACGAGCCCCAGTCCGAAAACGAGTGGTCCGAGCCACATTGCACCGAGCAGCGCGGATTCGTAGTAGAACGCCAGCCAGCACCACCAGCACGTCACCAGGCTGCGGACAATCGGCCACGAGAGGGGCATCCACGGCGATATTGAAGTGACCGACGACAGCAGACAAACGGGAAACACGATCCAGACGGAAGCCGCCGTCGCCAAACCGGAGAAGCCGGGGACTCCACCGAGCAGCCGGTCGATCGCATATCCGGGGGCGCTCGCCAGGCATGCGAGGTAAATGATGTAGAAAAACTGTCCGGCCCAGTCGCGCCAGTACGGATCGGGCCATTCGAGGACGCGTTGATTGCCCGCTGCGGTATCTTCCAAAACGCGCAGACAACACGACACCGCGTACGAGCCGGTCCACACCAAAAGCCAGATCATCGGCAGGGCCATGAAGACCATCACCAGCCACGTCCCGATGCCACTGCTACCCGTCAGCACCACGGCCAGCGTCGGGATAACGCCGACCGCTGCGAATCCGCACGACAGGAAAATCCACCGCAGGATCGCATCGCAATGCCACGGATACGTGAAGACACCGTCAATCAGGAACCATCGTGGAGTTGGCGGTGGGAGCGGTTCGCGTTTGATTTCCGCACGCACTTCGAAATACCGAGTGGACGGTTTGGCGATTTCGGCGGGAGCCGAGACCGAGTAATCGCCAACTTCCTCTGGCGTGGGATAACTACGGCGTGTCGCTTCGATCTCGGCGAGGACCTCGTCGATTGTCGGCACCGGAATCATCACGCCGCAGTCCGGACAGATCACCGTCTTCCCCGCGTGCTTCGACGGAGGATGAAACCGCGCGTGGCACGTCGAACAGACGACGGTGATGTATTCGGGGATGTCAGGCACGAGGGTGAGTGGTGGACGGTGGTTGGTGAACGGTGGACGGAACGCGACCCAGTATCCTCTGTTCACCCTTCACCAACCACCGTCCACCGACGTCACGGCAGCAGCCCTTCCGAGCGCAGGCCGTTGGCCCGGTCGAGAAGTTCCTGGCTCGGCACGAGCATCTGCGGCTGGAGTTGGAACACGAAGTTGCGGCGGTCGCGAATCTTCCCCGGGCCGAAATTGTCGGTGACGAATTCCAGCGGGAAGACCTGATACCACGGCGTTTGAAGCGGCAGCGGGGCGACGAGCGTTTCGTAGCCATCTTTCATCAGCGTGACTTCGCGCGTGCCGTAGTAAATGAAGTCCACGGCCATCGGCGTGTACCCCGCTTCCTTGCCGTCCAGCAGCACGAGCGCCCCCGGCGGATCGGAGCGGATCGCCACCCGGCGATGCACGCAACCGCTCAGCGTGCCCACCAGCACGACGGCGAAACAAAGAGTGCGAAGAATCGACAGCATGTCGAGAACGGCGATGTCCGTGGAGATGATTGACAGACTCAGCCTGAACCACCGGCGACCGCAATCCGCCGCCAAAAGTCGAGACGAGCCGATCCGAAAGGGGCGGGATTCTAGCCCCGTCTCCAAAACCCGCCAAGGCCAGATCGGGCGGTTCTTTGCTTCAATCTCAGTGGGCGGTTAGGATGTTCATGCCCTCGCTTTCACAGGGGAAGTGACCCATCCCGCAGACGCGCTCTCATCCATGTATTGGGAACAAAAGGTCGAATACGCCGCCCTGTCAGACATTGGGTTCCGCCGTCGGAACAACCAAGATTCTTACGTCATTCAGAAGGCACCAGACCGGGAATTCTGGGACGAGCACGGGCACTTGTTTCTCGTCGCGGACGGCATGGGAGGCCATGCGGTTGGCGAACTGGCGAGCAAGCTGGCGGCCGATACCGTGCCGCTGACATTTCAGAAGCAACGCGATCTCGAACTCCCCGCCGCGCTCCGTGCATCTCTGGAAGTTGCCAACAACACGATCTACGAACGCGGCCGGCAAAACCGTGACTTCCTCCGCATGGGGACGACCTGCACCACACTCGTCCTGTCCTCGCAGGGGGCGATTGTCGCTCACGTGGGAGACAGTCGTGCCTACCGCATCCGGGGCGACGTCATCGAGCAGATCACATTCGATCACAGTTTGCAGTGGGAACTGATCCGGCAGGGAGTCATGTCGCCAGCGGAGGTGTATGAACGCGAGCCGCGGAACGTGATCACCCGCTGCCTCGGCCCCGAACCGCGAGTGGACGTGGACACGGAAGGGCCGTTTCCTGTGCAGCCGGGTGACGTCTATGTTCTGTGCAGCGACGGATTGCACGGACTGGTTTCGGACGCAGAGATTGGCATGATCGGCCGCGAGCTTGGCCCCGCCGATGCGTGTCAACTCCTCGTCGATCTGGCGAACGTTCGCGGCGGCAACGACAACATCACCGTGGTCGTGGTCAAAGCCGGGCCGCTGCCGAATGGATTCGCATCCCTGTCAACCGTCGAGATCGTGCTGCCGCCGCAGGGGCTCGGCTGGGGTTGGTTGATCGCCGCGTGGATGGAAGGGATTGCGATCTGCCTCGGGATGGCGCTGTCGTTGCTCGACCATCAATTGGAAGGGGCATTCGTGTTGGGACTCGGAATCATTGGGATGGGAGCGTTGATTCTCGCCGGGATGCGGATGCAACGGGAAGAAAAGACTCCGGACGCGCCGCCTCCCGATTCTCAGAGTAATTCGCCGTATCGCACTGCACCGGCCGGCCTGACGCGAAGTTTCCTGAGCAGTCTGGAGAAGTACGAGTACGATCTGCAACGAACCGCGATGGAAGAAGAATGGTCGATCGACTGGGTCGAGCACGGGGAACACAGCAAAGCTGCAAAGGTGGCTCTGTCGGAACAGCGCTGGAACGCCGCTTTGCGTTCACTAGGGAAGGCCATTCACGCATTGCTGATCGGCCTGCAACTCGCCCGCAGACCGCAGGGCCGCAAGCCGGGTGGGTAGGAACTGTGAAGTATTATTCCTCACGCGGTCATGAATCAGACAGGCGAGCGGGACGGCGTTAGCCCCCCGGTCTGGCAACGCGATCACAGATGGATGCGGATTGCTTCGCGCGGATTGGTGTGGTATCTGTGGCATCACCAGTCACACGTCCGCGCCCGCTTTGCAGTTCTTCGGGATCACGTTTTCATGACCATCTGTGCCCGCTCAAGTCACCGCACAACGCGCTGCTGGGTGTGCATCGTTCTGGCCGTTCTACTGTGGATCGCGCTGGGAGGTGGCGGTGTCATGCGGTGTGGCACGGCGGACGATGCACCGGTGGACGCGGGCAAGTCCACGAACGAAGTGCGATCGTTTGGCGACCTGCAACTGGGAGACCGTGTTCCGTCGTTCTACGTCCGAGCCGTCACCGGACCGCACGCGAATAAATCGGTGTGCTACGTCTGCCGGTATCTGGATCGCCCCGTGGCGATGATCGTCGTGCGATCGTTCTCGCCCGGACTGACCGAATTGCTCCGGGGCATCGACACCGTCGTGGACGAAAGCCGCTCGGTCGGTCTCCGCAGTTTTGTCGTCTTCGTCGCTCCGACGAACCCGCCCGATGCCGACTCCAGAACTCTGTCCGCTCGCGTGCAGACACTGGGCTTCGACGAAAAGTTGTCGATCCCACTGACAGTCGCCGCCGCGTTCGATGACGCAGCGACCCGCCCCGGCAGCCGGCCCGCCGACGTGACGGTCGTCCTGTATCGCCGTCAGCAGGTCGTCACCACCGTTGGCATGCGCCGTGACGATCTGACCAAACCCAAGATCCGCGACCTGCTCGAACGCCTGCGCCGCCTGCCGGACGAACCGTAGGCGCGAAACGCTCCGACGCCAAAGCTCAGCAGCGCCTGGGCCGGTCATGACATCGACGGTGTCCCTTTTCAGAGTGTTGACTCTCCGAGGATTGCCGCCACGCTTCTACCGCTGGTGCTGAAGCCGTGCGCGGACACTTTGTGCGCGGTCATCATGAATCCTCTTCCGTGGGCCTCGACAGTCCGATCAACACTTCGGCGACTTGCGCTTCTTGCCGATCGCGCTGCGACCTTCGAATTTTTTGATGTGATCGGGCGCGAACGGGATCTTGCACGCTCCGACCAGGTCGACGGCGACCTTGCCGATGCCGTGTGCCGTATCGACTGCGAGTTTGTGGAGCGGTTTGACGTAGCAGGCGACAGCAATGACGAAGCCGTTCATCACGTACTTGACGCGATTGGGTTGCTGGTGAATCGTCTTCGCCACGCGCTGCAGGAGCGACTTGATCTCGGCCAGGTCGAGGTCCGCGTCCTCCTTGATGGCGACGAGGCTGCCGTAAGTTCCCCAGCCGGCTGAGGCGATGGCTTCGTCCTTGGACTCCATCCACTTCAAGGCGATCTCTCGACCATGCGGACTGGCGGACGCCACCCACGGGACCGTGTACTCGGCGACCATGCCCCAGGTAGCGCCTTCGATCCACTTTTGCAGATCCTTCTTGGTCATCTTCGCGTCGTCCGCGATCAGTCCGGCGAGGTACATCGCGTCGGCGATGCCGGTGTCGTAGAGATCCAGAGCGAGCTGGTAGTCCATCTTGACGCGTTTTTGGATCTTCTTCATGTCCTCGACCTTGACGCCAAGGCACGGCTCCTGGGCGCCGTGGGTCATCCAGGTTTTCTTGGTTTGCGCGGTGCCGAGCTTCTTGAGCTCGGCGACGATGTCTTTGGCGGTCATTTGTTTTCTCCCGTAAGTTGCATGCTACACGCAATCGGCTCTTCGTTTAAGCTTTGAGTATTCTCGTCCAGCCAAATTCCGCCCCGCGGGATCGCCTGATCGCTCCACGGCTGGGAGAGGTCGAAACCGGAGTGCTTGAAAACGAGGCGCGTGCCGTCGCCGTCAGGTTCGAGTCGGAAGGACACCCGCCTCAGCTCACCGCTTTCTTCACGAGCGCGCCGATCCTTGCCTCTGCGGCAGCAGTCAACTCCTTGAGCGCGAAGGCGGTCGGCCACAGGGCGCCGTCGTCGAGGTTCGCATCGTGCATGAAGCCGAACGTCGCGTACCTTGTCTTGAATTTCGCCGCGCTTTGGAAGAAGCAGACGACCTTGCCATCCTTGGCATACGCGGGCATCCCGTACCAGGTTTTCGGCGAGAGAGCTGGCGCGCTGGCTTTGATGATCGCGTGGAGCCGCTCGCCCAGGCCGCGATCCGGTTCCGGCATAGCGGCAATCGCCGTGAGCACGGCGCTTTCCCCGGCCGCCTTGTCCTTGTTCGCACGCGCCTCCGCCTTCAGCTCTTGGGCGCGCTCCTTCATTGCGGCTCGTTCATCGTCCGTGAATCCCTTGACCTTCTTGTTGCTCGCAGTGGTGCTCTTGGCGGGCTTCTTGGCGACTTTCATCGACTTCTTGGACGTCTTGTCGGCCATTGTGTGGACTCCAGGAGGATATAAACCGCAGACTGCATTCAGGACATCGAGAAGTTGAAACACAGAGGTACAGAGAACCACAGAGTGAACGAGGAAGCCAATCTCTGTGTCCTCTGTACCTCTGTGTTTCAAACTCTTCCTCCCTTTCAATACCCATTCACAATCCGATGCACGCCATCGACCAGCTTCACCTCGTGAAAATTGATCAGCAACCCGAAGCGAAGGCCCAGCAACCGTAAGTGGGATAAAGTCTGTGCCTTGTCCACCGGATGAATGTCGCTCTTGGCCTTCAACTCCACGACGACTTGGCCATTGACGAGCAAGTCTGCTCGAAAGCCGCAGTCCAGCGTCACGTCGTCGTAGATCACCGGGACTGGCTTCTCTTCCTGGACCTCGAACCCGCGCTTGCGAAGTTCATAAGCCAAACAAGCACGATACGCGGATTCCAGCAAGCCGGGGCCGAGCCGTTTGTGAACTTCGATAGCGGCACCGATGATGGCTTGCGTGATGTCATTCGTTTCCATGCGGATGACCCTTGTTCGGAGAGAGGGAAGACGTTTGAAACACAGAGGCACGGAGGACACAGAGAAAGAGACGCTGAGTAGCCTATCTCCCCTTCAAAACTCTGTGCTCTCTGTGCCTCTGTGTTTCAAGTTCCAGCCGCCCGGTTCCTGCCGGCGACCGTCGGGCAACGGACGCTTCCCCGAGCTGCCATCACCGCTGAGGAGGAGTCGCACGCCGTCCCGTACGACCGACGTGAAGACCGGCGAGGCGTCCTGCTCCAAGGTGAAACCCAGGAGCGTCGTATAGAAACGCATCGCCGCCGGGACGTCATCAATGATGTAGCGCACGCTGACCCTGGACATCACGGCTTCCTCGTCACAATGGGCATTTGGTCAAGCGGTCGAACGACAAAGCTCAGCAGCGGCGGGGCCGAGTGAATTGAAAACTTCAGAAAGCCTATGTGCCCCCGCCATCTGCTGCAGCGCCTCGTTCGGCTGGCTTCGATTCCTTCTCATGTTTCGGAATATCGTATGTGGTTATTTCAAGCAGAAAGCCATCGGGATCGGAGAAGTAGACCGAGTGCGCAATCTCGTGGTCCCGAAACTGAAACGCGACACCTCGCGCTTGAAGTTCGGTCTGTGCAGATCTGAAGTCCGCGTATGTGGTGGCTCGCAAGGCAAGGTGCCAAGCTTGCCCATTTGCTAAAGGCGGCTGGTTTTCCTTCTGTGGAAACAGCGTGATAAAAGTCGAACCCAAGCGCAAGAAGATCGGACTGCTCGACTCCTGCCCTGGAAACACATGCTCGAAACCAAGAGTGCTCACATACCATTCCTTCGTCGCTTCCGGCGAGGCACATCGCAGAGCGACATGATCGATTTGCTCAAGACGCATCATGAAATGCAGCCTAACAGTTAAGTGCGCCGCACGCGGCCTTTCGAGGTCGCGATTTTGAATGCGGCGGTTGATGCAGACACCAAACTATCGCCACGACAATCACTTGCCAAGTTGTGATCGCAAGGCGCGCGTCGTGCGTGCCTCGTCTGGCGAGCCGGTGGCCGTTAGGCCCCGGACGTTTGGTTGTGGAGCAGTGCAAAGTGCAGAGTGACGAGTGCAAAGTGCAAAATGAGGAGTGTTCCGGCATTGAGCAGCGACCGGGGCTACCTTCTCGGCTCATACCGCAGCGCCACCGCCCCCGAGCCGAACTCCAGCCGGCTCACGAGCTTCAAGACGACAGACTTCGATAGCCCCGCGAACAACGTCGGCCCATGGCCCGCGAGCCTGGGATGCACGACGAACTCGTACTCATCGATCAATCCCAGCTCCGCCAACGCCTGCGGGAGCTTCACGCCTCCCACGAACAGTCCCTGGCCCGACTCCCGCTTGAGCTGCTGAACGGCCTGCCCCAGATCTCCGCGCACCAGCTCCGCGTTCCAATCGACCCGGTCCAGGGTGCTCGACACAACGTACTTCTTTGCCGCGTCGATCGTCCGGGCGAAGGGTTCCATCCAATCGGGCATCGCTCCCCGCGCCGGTGGCCGAAACGCGGCCTCCATCATCTCGTAAGTCACCCGGCCAAAGAGGAGGGCATCGGCCTGCTCGATGTTCTCGACCGCGTGACGATGCAACTCTTCGTCCGCAGGAATTGCACGATGATCGCAGCACCCGTCCAATGTGACGTTGATGCCATACCGAAGGGGTCGCATTTCGTGCTCCTTGCCAGGGCGGTCATTGATCCACCGTGCGAATGTTGATCGCGGAAAGCGGCTCGGTGAGTTACGCCCTTCGCGAGTTTCCGGTTGAGGACTTCAGTATGTCCGAGTTATTCCTCGATGCCAAGCGTCTGCAGCAGTTCGACAATTTCCCGATATCCTTCGCGATCAAGGCGAGGGTCATCTTCGTAGGCACCGCCCAGTCCGTTCCGGGCGCGCTTCAGTTGCCCTTCCGTCTTGGCGCCGCGACCAACAAGAATTGGAATGATCCGCTTCTGCCGATGCACGACCGCGGCGGTCAGCGGCGTCGAACCGTAGTCCTGTTCGCGGCTTTCAATGTCGGCTCCGTGGTCCAGAAGCCACTCCACCCATTCCGGTTTGTCGTCGTAGACGCAACAGTGAAGCGGCGGCGGGACGACATACACGGGCTCGATCTCATCGGGATCGGCCGTGATGACTCGCAAGGCCAAATCGAAATCGTTCGGGTCGATGGCATAGTAGATAGGCGCTTGTTCCTGGGACGGAAAACCAACCGGGGGACTCAGCTCGAAAAACGAGCCGGTCTTGGCAGCGAGCAATCGAAAGCCGCAATAGCGTGAGCGACCGTTCGGACCAAAGCCCCAGCGCTGGGCACTGCGGCAGAAGCGGGCACTGCTGCGGCAGCTCCCGCCGCGAACGGACCGACAGCCCACAGGGCAACAGCTCACAAAGAAACAATCCTCACACCATTCCCAGACATTGCCGAGCATGTCATGGAACCCCCACGGGTTGGGCGTCTTCTGACCGACGGCGTGCGGCTTACCGTCCGCATTGTCCTGATACCACGCAACATCCTGCGGCTCGCCATGCCGTGGCGCCGAGCTTCCCGCCCGGCAGGCGTATTCCCACTCCGCGTCCGTCGGCAACCGATATTCCCAGTCGTGAGCGAGCACTCCGGCTTTTCGGTCGAGTTTGGTGAGCTTCTGACAGTACTCCTTGGCCTGGTCCCAGTACACCGAATCAACCGGTGCATCCCCAATCTTCTCATCGTCCGTCGGATTCGTGCCTGTGACCGCTTCAAACTGATCCTGCGTGACCGGCGTTTTCCCCAGATAGAAGTCGTTCTCGAAAGTGACTTCGCGCTGCTGTTCCCAAGCCCGATGGCCATCCTCGGACTCCGGGCTCCCCATGATGAAAGAACCGGCAGGCACCCTGATCATCACGACGCCGACGGAACTCTGGAATTCTGAAGTTGGTGATTTCGACATGACGATCCAGCCTCGCTCAACAAGTCGTCGAACTCTGCCGCCTCACCATTTCGTTGATCCAGATCGGGGCGAACGGAGAGGTGCAACCCTTGGAGCACGGATAGTCGCGATAGATCCCCAGCTTTTCACCGATCGCGATCGCCCGTTTGCGGTGCTTGGAGAAGTGGATGCCGATTTCCGCAAGGCACATGTTCATCGTCCATTGCACTTCGGTCGCGGCGGCGCCCATTTCCTTCTCGATGCGATCGAGCAACGCGACGAGGTCAAGTCCTTCGGGGCTTTTCGCGACCCGCCCGGCCGTCAGTTGCCAGCCGGCACGGGCCGTCCAGGGGGCATCCGACGTCATCCATTTTTGGCGAAGCGTCTCTTTGTCGGCGCGCTCCTTGATGACATAAGAGTAAAGCCATTCGGCCACCCACGCAAAGCTGGTACTTTTCACCAATCGCTCCATCGCGTCGGCCGACAAAAGGCTGCCGTCGAGCAGGAGCGTCGCCAGGAACTGGGCGTCGATGTTGCCGGTCTTCCACAGAGACAAAGCCAATTCGTGATTGGTCTTGATCTTATTTGCCAGCTTCCGAACGTCTCCGCGACTGACGCCGAACTGATTGTCACCGGCACCCCACTTGGCGTTTTGAGCACGCACACCGGCGTTGCCCAGCGACTCCAGTTGTCTGACGATTTCCTCCAAAGTCATGGTCGTGCTCTTTGTCCGAGCGCGCGTCGATTTGGCCTTCGCAACGTTGCCTTTCGCCGTCTTCACGGATGTCTTTTTCGTTGCCATCGTCCATGTGTCCAATTCTGGCAGCTAGGAGGAGGGAAAGAGATAACGATAAAGCTCAGCAGCCGGGGCCGCTAGCTGACCATCATATCACGAAAGACTGTACTGCTGCCCCGGTCTGCTTCAGCGTTTGGTTCGGCGCTGTGAGGATTCTTAGGCAAGTCCGAATGCTAGGGCCAGGAAGCCCATCCCACCGAACCCGGCGTGGATAACCACTCCTGGGCAGGTGTTGCGCCGCCGCTGGGCGATGTAGGGTAGGATCAATGTGATCGGCACGAGCATTAACAGGACCTGCCATGGGAAGGCGGCGTGGAACAGCAACCATATTGTCCCGTTGACCAGCCAAGCCTTCCCCCCGAAGGCAACCTCCTGCCGCGGCAGCACGACGCCCCGCCACATGAACTCCTCCCCAACGATGTTGAGCACAAAAAAAGGAAGCCACGCCGCCAAGATCCAATACCGGCCGGACGTGAGCGGCTCGAATGCCATGAACGAAAGATGTGGCTTCGCCTCGCCCAGCAGCATCCAGTGCGCGGCGCCGATGCCACCGGTCAACACGCCGACGGCTGCCAGCCCCCCGATAGTCCAAAGCCAGTCGCCACCGTTCATTGGAAGGAAGCGTAGCCGCTCGCCCCACGACCACCGTTTTACCGCACATCGCTCTCGGTACAGCAGCAGAACGCCGATCAGAAGCAGGGGGCCAAACAGGACGGTGCTTGCGGCCAAGAACCACATGAGGACAGGCTCAGCACCGGTGGCGGAGACGAGTGCCGGGATGATTGCCCGCGTTGTTAGGAATAGCAGCAGGGCACCTGTGCCGCATAGCGCTGCGGATCCGGTCAGGCCGAGTGGAGGAACCCGATCAGCCACGGGCCCTTCGCGCCGTTCAAAGCCTATGGATTTCAAAATCCCGCTACCTCCCGTACGCCGAACAGTTGAGTGAGCTGCGCGCGGCCTAAAACGCGAGGTCGGTCGCGGGGTCACTTGGAGTACGGCGGTTGAATCGGTGGTTTTCTCCAGAGAATCACGCTTGGCGGTCTCGAATCAAGTTGTTCGGATTCCAAGAGAGGCCGCGTGCGAGCTAGTTCCAATCGAGTTGCGTGCGGTCTATCGTCGATTGCGCTCGATGGCGCGCTTCATCGCCGCTCCCATGTCGGCGGGGCTGAGCGCCATTTCGACTCCGGCCGCCTGCAACGCGGCGACTTTCTCGGCCGCTGTTCCGCCACCTCCGGAAATGATCGCGCCCGCGTGGCCCATGCGTTTGCCCGGTGGGGCCGTGCTGCCGGCGATGAAGCCTGCGACCGGCTTCGTCACGTTTTTCTTGATGAACTCGGCCGCTTGTTGCTCGGCGTTGCCGCCGATTTCGCCCATCATCAGGATCGCTTCGGTCGCGGGATCTTTCTGGAACAGGTCGAGGCAGTCAATAAAATTCGTGCCGTTGATCGGATCGCCGCCGATCCCGACACACGTCGTCTGGCCCAACCCGAGGTTGGTCAATTGCCACGCCGCTTCGTAGGTCAGCGTGCCGCTGCGACTGACCACACCGACCGGTCCCGGCGTGCAGATTTGACCCGGCATGATCCCGATCTTCGCCGCGCCGGGCGTGAGCAGCCCCGGACAGTTCGGCCCGACGAGCCGACTCTTCATGGTCTTCAACTTCTTCATCACCCGCACCATGTCGAGCACCGGCACCCCCTCGGTGATCGCGATGATCAGCGGAACGCCCGCGTCGGCCGCTTCGAGGATCGCGTCGCCGCAGAATGGCGGCGGGACAAAAATCAGCGAACAGTTCGCCCCCGTTTTCCGCACGGCTTCTTCGACCGTGTTGAAGATCGGGAACCCGTCCACTTCGGTCCCCCCCTTGCCCGGTGTGACTCCCCCCACCATCTGCGTGCCGTATTCGCGGCACTTCTGGCTGTGAAACAACCCCGCCTTGCCGGTGATGCCCTGGGTGATGACGCGCGTGTTCTTGTCGACGAGGATGCTCATGGGAAATTGCCGATTTTCGATTGCCGATTTTCGATTGAGTAAATCTCTGTGACGGGCCGCTCCGCGTTAAAGGAACACTAATTCTCACTAATCTTCGCTAATGAAACCCGTATCAGCGTCGATCAGCGAAGATTAGCGTTCCAGAGAGTTGCTCAAGTAAACTCCACTACTATTCATGCCTTCAGCGTCGCCACGACTTTCTTCGCCGCGTCGGTCAGGTCGATTCCGGCGATGATTGGGCGGCCGCTCTTGGCCAGCATTTCACGAGCCTTTTCGACGTTTGTCCCTTCGAGACGGACGACCAGCGGGACGTTGAAGCCCACCTTTTCGTAGGCGGACAGCAACGCTTCGACGATCACGTCGCACTTCATGATCCCGCCGAAAATGTTGACGAGCACCGCTTTCACATTCGGATCGGCCAGCAGGATGCGGAACGCCTCGGTCACCTGATCGACATTCGCTCCGCCGCCCACGTCGAGAAAGTTCGCCGGTTCGCCACCGTGCAGCTTGATGATGTCCATCGTGCTCATGGCCAACCCGGCACCGTTTACGAGGCAGCCGATGTTCCCCTCCAGCTTGACGAAGCTCAGACCCGCTTCACCCGCGCGGACCTCCATCGCGTTTTCTTCGCTGAGGTCTCGCAGCGCATTGAACGATTCGTGGCGGAACATCGCGTTGTCGTCGAACGACACCTTCGCGTCGAGCGCGACCATTTCACCCTGCTTCGTCACGACCAGCGGGTTGATCTCGGCCATGCTGCAATCGCTGTCGAGGAAGAACTTGCAGACCTTTTTCAAGAACGTCTCGGCCGAACGGATCGCGGTCCCTTCCAGCCCCAGCTTGAACGCCAGCTTGCGCGCCTGAAACCCCGCCAACCCCGATTCACCGTCGATCGGTTCCGTCAGGATTTTTTCGGGCGTCTTGGCGGCCACGTCCTCGATGTTCATGCCCCCTTCCGAAGACATGATCAACACCGGCCCGCCGACGTCGCGGTCCACAACCACGCCCAGATACAACTCGCGGGCGATGTCGAGTCCCTGTTCGACGTACAACGTGTTGACCTGCTTCCCATCGGGACCGGTCTGAATCGTGACGAGCGTACTGCCGAGCATCCGCTTTGCGTTATCCCGTGCCTCGTCGGCCGATCGCACGAGGACGACGCCCCGTTGCTGCGGGTGTTCTTTGAATGTCCCCTTGCCGCGGCCGCCGGCGTGAATCTGCGATTTGACGACCGCAATCGCGCCGCCGAGCTGCGTAAACGCCGCCGCCGCCTCGTCGGGAGTCCGCGCGACAATCCCCTTCGGCACCGCGACACCGGCGGTCGCGAACAGTTGTTTGCCCTGATATTCGTGTATTTTCATGATGCTGCTTTCGTGATCGCCCCGGTCGTGTTGGACAGCCTGCCGCGGCTCAGGCGACGAATCCTAGCGACCCATTCCACGTGATGCCAGTGGCCGCATTCAAGCGATCGCACTCCCCTCTCCCCTTCGGGGGAGAGGGGTCGGGGGTGAGGGGGCCACGTGCCTGTTGTGCAATCGAATTGAAGCGAACCGTAGCCCCGCCCCCTCACCCCGGCCCGCTCCACCGGAGGGGAGAGGGAGGATCATTCCGCAAACCGCAATGCAAACAGATCGGCATCTTTCAGGACCAACCGCAGGCGGATGGCATGTCCGGCGAGCTTGCTGACATCACTGCCCGACTTCCACGACACGGGCCGTTCGATTTCATTGCCGATCAACTCGCGGGCTTCGTCGAGAGCAAAACCGGGGATCGGTTTCCCGGCGGCGTCCTGCACCTCGACACGCAGGCTGCCAGCCGCGGACGTCGCAAGATTCACGAGCAGTCGCTTGCCAGTGAACGTGATCGGCTTCGTCAACAATTCGCCCGCCGAGTAGCCGGCACGCACTGATGCGAAGCCGTCGAGACGCAACGAGTACCGATGCAGGTGCGCCGTCGGCTGGGCGTAATCCTGGTTGACGTAGAACGACATTTCGTCCGGCCCGGTTTGAACCACGTTCAGCGCGGGATAGTTTGTGCGCGACACCCAGTTGCGAGGGCCGAGGCCGGGCCTCAAAAAGCCTTCGAGGAACGTGCGGTCGTACACGCCACCGCCACGCGATGTCTGAAAGATCGCATCCGACGTGTCCTTGAAATACCCCGCGTTGACGCCGATGACTTTTGCTTCGTCATCCGTCAGCACCTGCCGTCCCGGCATGAACCGGGCCGCGAGCGAAACGTAAATGTGCGGCGCGCGAAAGTACGCATGCGTCTGGCTCGTGTAATGATGCTCGACCGGCACCGAGCCCCCTTCGCGCCGGTACTCCATCAGCACCGGTTCGGACCACGTCAAAAAGTCGTCGCTCGTCGAGCGGGCGATCCGGCGGATGCCATCCTGAAACACCCGGAAAAAGCACACGTACTTCCGCTCGCTCTCCGACCAGAACGCCAGGTTTTGCGAATCGAACATGTACTTGTACGGCACGGTGACCTTGGTGAGGATCGGCTCGTCGCGCAGCTTCCGCCAGCGCAGGCCATCGGACGACGCAAACGCGGCCAGCCCACTCGACATCGTGCCTCCGATTGCCTTCCATCGCTCATCGGCCGGAACGCCAGGCCGCGAATCGAGCAGCGGCGAAAAATTGTGCGAAAACGGAGCCAACCCGGCGAGCACGACGTTGTTGTCCTTCGTCCCGTGGACATCGAAATGCCCGAGCTTGGGTTTGGTCCACGCGATTCCATCGGGCGATTCCGCGACGCATGTCACCTCCGTGTTGCTCCCATCGCGACCGACTGTCGGATTCCCACGGTAGTACACTCGAAATCGATCACCATCCTTGATGACCGTGCAGTACCCGCAAAACTGTCCCTCCCAAGGCTGATCGAATTTCAACACGACTCCCTCGTCGCGCGGCCGCGCCAGTTCCAGCCGGCACCCGTCGACCTTCTCGATCAGATGGTGATCGACAAACAATTCCCGTCGCGATCCCAATTCAATCGGAGTCGCAGCCTGAACGGGAATGGTGACCAGAACCAGAACAATGCTCATCAGACAAACGGTGCAGCGAAGCGTCATCATGATCTCCGGGTTCGGAACGGATCGACTCAACGTGCTGAATGCGGTTGCACGGAATACCGCACTGCGATGCAACCGGCAAGCAACCGGACGGATTCATTTTCGACTCAGACGCATTTTTCAGGACGCAAGGTACCCGTCCTCCTGGGACTCGGATTTGACCCCAATGGTCCCATCGGTCCCGACGATGACGTCGGGGCATCCGAATCCATTGTGGGACACGGTGTTCATTGAGTCACGAGATTCGTTCCCACTGAGGAATTCGGCAATTGTTCATGATCGCTCGGCGCGTCCGCCAGCAAGTTGTTGGAGAACAACAGATGTCGACTTTTCGGGTCGCGCAGCTCGAGGGCTTTCGGAACGCTCGAAAAAACGTTGCCGGAAACAGCAACGTCGCGCGTCCCCTCCAGCACGATGCCGCCGGCGAGTTGGTCGTCGATCTTGCGCTTGAGCGCTCCTTCGCCGATGTAACTGTCGCAAAAACTATTGCCGGTGACGGCGATCCGGCTGCTGTCACGGGCGATCCGCAAGCAGCGAGTATCGAGCTGCGGAGGTTGTGTCCCGTCTTTGGCTTTGGGCGGCATCTTGAGCAACACGAACGTGTTCGCCGAGACGGTGCAGCCGTGCGCATCGATCAGGTCGATGCCTCCGCCGTTGTGGGCGATGACATTGGCGCTCATTGTGATCCCGTAGCAGTCGCGGCCGAGCACGATACCCCGGCCGTCGCATTCTTCGATCATGTTGCCGGAGATGACCGATCCGTACGTGTTCTCGATCACCACACCGTCTCCCAGGTGGTCATCCATGCAGTTCCCGGTCAGACACAGGTTGAATCCGTCGAAGCAGTGCAGCGCGTCGCGATTCTCCTCGAACTGATTCGCGGCCACGACGATGTCATGGCAACCGATCAGGTTCAGCCCCGTCTGCTTGTTGTACGTCATCAGGCAATCGTTGATGCGGGGGTCTTCGTAACAGTTGTCGAGCCGGATGCCGTCACCGCCGTGGTAACTGACCGTCACCCCTTGCAGGAACAACTCGTTGACTTGAATCGCTTCGAGGCCATGTCCGCTCTTCTCGTTGCCGGTGATGCGGAGGTTGCTGACCATGACTCGCCACAGTTTGTCGTTCGCCTTCACCTTGGCTCCGTCCGGATGGCGAATCACCAACGCCGATTCGCCGGTGGTGTTGACGTTCTTGATGTGCGTCGCGGTACCCGATCCCTGAATGAGCACATCCGACCGCGACACCACCAGCGGCCGATCGATCTCAAACGTCCCCGGCGGAATCCGCACGACTCCGCCTTCCGTCGGCAACGCATCCATTGCCGCCTGCAACGAGGCAAACTCTGCTGCGTTGATTTCGACCCGCGCTCCCGGCAGCTTGACGCGACCGGCCGGCTCGGCCCCCGGCTTCTGAGCCTCCGCCCCGACGGTGAGCCAGACACCAGACAATCCCACCGCCACGACCGCCAGCATCACGACTCGGCGCATCGTAAACATCATTCGTCTCCTTGGTTCTTGGACACCGGGCAGCAGCGCGTTCAAGTTAGCCGTGTCATCTCGATTCCACAATTGGCCGAACTCCACGGTCGTGGACATTACGGATTGAGTGACATTCGCCGGACAAGCTGCTAGAACGGGCCGCTCGTCTCCAATTCTCAAACTGCCACCGGGTTGTCGAGCAACCAACCATGCTGGACCTGCTGAAACCGCTCGACAACGCCGTGCTGTGGTTCGTTCGCGACGCTCCGCCCGCGCTGCCGTTGACGGTTTGGAGCGCGATCGGATTGGTCGTCGGCAACGTGTTGACGACATGCGTGCGGCGACTGCCGCGCGGCGAGCGGCTGCGTGATGCGGCTCACTGCGATCATTGTCACGTGCGCTTGCCGATTCGCGACCGCGTCCCCGTGCTGAGCTACCTGCTGCGACGGGGAAAATGCCGCGACTGCGGACAACCGATTGGCGTCGGTGTGCTGTTGGTTGAAGCGGGCACGGCGCTCCTGTTCGCGAGCCTCTGGCTGGCCGTGGTTCAATTTGGTAGCCAGACGTTCAACGAAGGAGGTCACCGCGACTGGATTCACTGGCGGGTGATTTCGCAGAGCGTGCTGATCGCGCTGCTCGTCGTGGCCACTGCGATTGATTTCGAACTGTACTTGATCCCGGATCAGATCACGGTCGTCGGGACGTTGTTCGGCGTCGCGCTGGCGACAATGATTGGCAATCTGCAAATCCTCCCGCTGTGGGTCGATTGGAACGATCTCCTCGTGAACATCCACGGTCCATACATCCCCGACTGGATCAAACAACATTGGTACGCACACGGCCTGGCATGGAGTTTGACCGGAGTCGTGACGGGTGGCGGGATCACGTGGCTCGTGCGTGCGTTGTCGCAGTGGGTGCTCGGTCAGGAAGCGTTGGGCTTCGGCGACGTCACGTTGATGGCGATGATCGGCAGCTTTCTCGGCTGGCAACCGGTTGTGTTCGTCTTCGTGCTGGCTCCGCTGTGTGGTCTGGTGGTCGGTCTGCTGCTGAGATTCACCACCGGTCGAGTCGCCGTGCCGTACGGTCCGTATCTCAGCCTGGCGACGCTTCTCGTGCTGTTCGGTTTCCGCTGGATGTGGATTCCCAGCCGCGAAATCTTCGGCGATCCGAAATGGCTGGCGGTGCTAGCGGGAGGTTCGATCACGGGCATGGTGCTGCTGCTGGGCCTGCTGCGATTGTTCAGGTCGATTCCGGTTACGATCGACCGGCGTGCTGTCCCGTCCGAAGATTCGGCTCCCGACGATTGACGAATACCGTAGTCCGGACCCCTTGGTCCGGACGAGGCGTTGCGCATCGAGTCCAGCCGTCGGAGCCGACTCCGACCGGACCAAGGGGTCCGGTCTACGTCGCTGCAGTCTGCTGCAGCCTCGCCGACCTCGACCTGCTTGCCGAGCCGACCCCGCGGTGGTGTAATTCGTCCGCACGATCACCTGCGGCGACGGCTCGGCGGGAGCCTCGCCCTCCCGGTTCGTTGCGTCTTCTTTTTTGGAGGCCATCATGTCGCGTTCTGTTTTTGGTTCGACGAATCGTCGCACGTTCTTGCAGATGACGGCGGGACTCGTGGCCGCGTCGACATCGACAAGTTTCGCGGAAACGCCGGACGGACGGCCGCCCGTGACCACGCCTCGCGCCACGTCGGGTGATGCGGTCGTCGAACCGAATTGGGATGAGCGGCTCACCGTCACCGTCGGCCCGGCCAAGGCGGATTTAGTGGGCACGAGCGAGAAGGTGATTCAGGCGGCGGTTGACATGGTCGCTCGATTCGGCGGTGGAACCGTGAAGATTCTGCCGGGGACATTTCGGTTGCGCAACTCGGTCTACCTTGCTTCGGGAATCCGTCTGGTGGGGTCGGGGGATGAGACCGTGCTCATCAAGGAGCAGTCCGTCAAAACCAAGTTGGCCGCCGATTCGGACTGGTACGACCAGGAGATCACTCTCGCCGACGCGGCGGGCTTTCAGGTTGGCGACGGTGTCTGCCTGCGGACGAAGAATCCGCACAACGGCGGGCCGAACGTTCTCAAGCGCACGCTGATCGCTCGATCCGGCAAGCGATTCAAACTCGATCGGGCGCTGCGCGAGAATTTCTGGCAGATGGGAGAACCGACCGCCGCGACGTTGTTTCCGATTCTGTCTGGCGACAACATCAGCAACGTGGTCATCGAAAACCTCGCTCTCGACGGGAACAAGTCGAACAACGAGAACCTCGACGGCAACTATGCGGGATGTATTTTCTTGCAGGATTGCAGCCAGTTCCAGATTCGCGGCGTGACGGCTCGCCATTTCAACGGTGACGGAATCAGTTGGCAAATCTGCCACGATGTCACGGTCGAACGCTGCCACAGCCATGACCACACCGGCCTCGGCCTGCATCCCGGTTCCGGTTCGCAGCGCCCGCTGATGCGCGACAACAAGCTCGAACGGAACGACATCGGCCTGTTCTTCTGCTGGGGGGTGAAGTACGGACTCGCCGAGAAAAACCACATCGCCGACAACCGTGGCTCGGGCATTTCCATTGGACACCGCGACACCGACAACATCGTGCGACACAACGAAGTCCTCCGCAGCGGCAAGGTGGGAATTCTGTTCCGCCCCGAACGCGGTCAGGGTTTCAGCGGTGACCGCAACCTGATCGAACACAACCGCGTGGTGGACACCGGCGGTGACGACGGAGTCGGGATCGACGTGCAAGGTTTCACGTCAGCGATTCAACTCGCCAAAAACGAAATCCTCGAAACCCGCCAACCGGCAAAACGGATCGGCGTGCGGTTGGGCGAATCGGTCGGCAAAGTCGCGCTGACCGACAACCGGATCGAAGGTTTTTCGCAAGCGTTGACGGACCTGCGGAAAGCGTGAGTCGTGCTTTTCCCCTCTCCCCTTTGGGGAGAGGGGTTAGGGGTGAGAGGCGGTCCAAGCGTCTCTATGCGAGAGTTCAAGCTGCGGCACTGCGCAATGCGCCCCTCACCCCGGGCCCCTCTCCCCCAAGGGGAGAGGGGAGTTTTTTCAGTCCAATGACGAAAGGCTTTCACATGACGTGCTCCCGGTGTTCGTTCATTGTCAACGGTGTCTTCGTCGCCCTGCTCACCGCGACGCGACTCTGCGCAGCAGACACGCAAGCCGATCTCAAAGCCGCACTCGCTCGTGAGATCATTGGACCGAAACAGTCGATGGACGACGTTCGCAAGTTCACGGCCGCGCGTGTGCCACCGGTCCCGGAAGCCAAGTCGGTCGCCGAATGGGAACAGCACGCGAACCGCATGCGGAAGGAAACACTCGACCGCGTCGTGTTCCGTGGCGAAGCGGCGAAATGGCGGGACGCGAAGACGAAAGTCGAAATGCTCGACACGATTGCCGGCGGGCAGGGCTACCGGATTCACAAGCTGCGGTACGAAGCCTTGCCGGGGATGTGGATTCCCGCGCTGCTGTACGAGCCGGAAAAACTCGCCGGCAAGGTGCCGGTGTTTCTGAACGTGAACGGCCACGATGCGAAAGGCAAAGCGGCCGACTACAAACAAGTCCGCTGCATCAACATGGCCAAGCGCGGCATCATCGTGCTGAACCTCGAATGGTTCGGGATGGGGCAACTCCGCGAGGCGGGTTTCACACACGCACGCATGAACCAACTCGATCTGTGCGGCACGAGTGGACTGGCACCGTTCTACCTGGCCATGTCGCGCGGGCTGGATATCCTGCTGTCGCTCGAACACGCGGACTCATCGCGAGTCGGTGTCTCGGGACTTTCGGGCGGCGGCTGGCAGACGATTATCATCAGCTCGCTCGACACGCGAGTGACGCTCACAAACCCGGTCGCCGGGTATTCCAGCTTCCGCACGCGGATCGACAATTTTTCGGACCTCGGCGATTCCGAGCAGACTCCGGTGGACCTCGGCATCACGGCCGACTACGCCCAGCTCACGGCCATGCTCGCCCCACGATCCGCCTTGCTGACGTTCAACGACAAGGACGACTGCTGCTTCGCGTCGGATCACGCTCTGCCCCCGCTCGTCGCCGCCGCCGAGCCGATTTACAAACTGTACGGCAAGGAATCGCGACTGCGATCGCACCGCAACAGCGATCCCGGCACGCACAACTTTTTCCTCGACAACCGGCAGGCGCTGTACCGGATGATCCGCGACCAATGGTACGACGGCGACGACAAAGCGTTCCCCGGTGCGGAAATCGCGTCGGACAAAGAAGTGAAGACGGCGGATGAATTGAAGATCGAAATACCGCCACCCAACGAGGACTTTCACACTCTGGCGACGAAGCTGGCGGAATCGCTCCCGCGTTCCGAACCGCGTCCGGCTGATTCCACCGCCGCCCCAAAGTGGCGAGACGCACGGGTGAAACAACTGACCGGCGTTGTCAAACCACAGCGATACGACGCGGCGGCCGAAACCGTCTCCACCGAAAAGCTGGGGGACACGGAAGTCATCCGCTGGCGGCTCAAGCTCAATGCGGAATGGACCATCCCAGTGGTGGACCTCGCCCGCGCCAAGCCGACGAAAGCCGCGCTCGTCATCGGTGACGAAGGCCGCGCCGCACTCGCCGAAAAAATCGAAGCCTTGCTCGCTTCCGGCCATCGCGTCTTCGCGGTCGATCCGTTTTACTTCGGCGAGTCCAAAGTGGAATCGCGGGCTTACCTGTTCGCGTTGCTCGTTTCGACGGTCGGCGAACGCCCGCTCGGTGTGCAGGCCAGCCAGGTGATCGCAGCGGCGCAGTGGATCAAATCGCAGGGCCAGTTCGACAGCCTGACGCTCGTCACCGTCGGCCCGCGCACCAGCGTGATCGGTTTGACCGCCGCCGCGCTCGACGCGCGAACCATCTCCGCGGTCGAACTGCATCAACCACTGACCAGCCTCAAGTTGGTACTCGAACAGAACCGCACGTTCGATCAGTCACCCGAACTGTTCTGCTTCGGACTTCTCGAATCGTTCGACGTGCCGCAACTGAAGGAGCTGATCGCACCGCGTCCGGTCAGCATTCAATAGAAACTGTTTCACAACCGTAGCCACGTTCGCCAGAACGTGGGGGCTCGCTGGTTCGCCCACGTTCTGGCGAACGTGGCTACGACGCACTCCGTTTGAAACTATCTCAAGCGACAATCGAGAAATCGCCCGAGTCGGGTGGTCAGATGTTGCCGCAGCCGACACAATGGAAAACATGCTTCGCCGTCTGACTTACATTCTCACCGTTTTCGCCACTGTCCTGCCGGCAGTGCGTCCGGCAATCTGTTGTGCCGATGAAATCGACTTTCGCATCGACGTGATGGCCGTGTTGTCGAAGGCGGGTTGCAACGCTGGGGTGTGTCACGGCAACTTGTATGGCAAGGGAGGATTCAAGCTGTCACTGCGCGGCGAAGACGCCGATTGGGATTTTGTGGCGCTGACGCGCGACCAGTCGGGGCGGCGTACGAATGCGCTCGATCCGAATGCCAGCTTGATCCTGCTCAAGTCAACGATGCAGGTGCCGCACGAGGGGGGCAGACGGTTTGCGGCCGATTCGCAGGAGGCGGACATTCTGCGACGCTGGGTCCGTTCGCTCGGCAATGGTGCGGCAGCGGAATCGAAGCGGCAAGTCACGCGGCTCGATGTTTCGCCTGCCGGGCCAATCATCGCGGCTCCGGATGACGCGGTTGCGTTGCGAGTCGTCGCAACTCTTTCGGACGGCAGTCAGCGCGATGTCAGTTCGCTCGCGGTGTACGATCTGTCGGCACCGCTGGTCAACGTCAGTCACGACGGCGTTGTGCGGGCGAGCGGTCCCGGCGAGACCACGATCATTGTGCGCTACCTCAACCGGCAGGTTCCGGTACGGATGGCGTTCGTCCCCGCGCGGCCCGACTTTGTCTGGCGCGGATCGGAACCGGCGAACGATATTGATCGGGCCGTGTTCGCGAAGCTGCAACAACTGCGATCCAATCCCGCGCCGGTCTGCTCCGATTCGGTCTTCGTCCGGCGGGCGCATCTCGATCTGCTCGGTCTGTTGCCGACTGCCGACGCGGCTCGCGAATTCGTGTCCGACCAGCGGCCGAACAAGCGGGCGGCGCTGATCGACGATCTGCTGGAACGAGCCGAATTCGCGGACTGTTGGGCATTGAAATGGGCCGACCTGCTGCGTGTCGAAGAGAAGACGCTCGACCGGAAGGGGGTCCAGAATTATCACGCCTGGATTCGCGGCAGCATCGCCCGCGCCAAGCCGATGGACCAGTTTGTACGGGAACTGATCGCGTCACGCGGCAGCACGTACGCTTCACCCGCGTCGAACTACTGGCGGGCGATGCGCGAACCACTGATGCGCGCCGAGACGACCGCGCAAGTGTTCCTCGGCCTGCGGTTGCAGTGCGCGAAATGCCATAACCATCCGTTCGATCGCTGGACACAGGACGACTACTACGCGTGGTCAAATTTGTTTTCCCGCGTCGACTACAAGATTCTGGAGAACAACCGCCGGGACAAGAATGACTCGCACGAGTTCGATGGCGAGCAGATCGTGTTCATGGCTCGGAAGGGTGACGTCGATCACCCGCGGCTCAAGCGGCCGCTCGCGCCGCGCGTGCTCGCGGATCGCGCCGAACCGCTCCCTGCGGACGCGGACCGACTGCTCGCCCTCGCCGACTGGTTGACGCGGCCGGACAACGAGCGGTTTGTGCAGACGCTGGCCAATCGCGTCTGGTTCCACCTCGTCGGCCGTGGTGTTGTCGATCCGATCGACGATTTCCGGGCGACGAACCCGCCCTCGAACCCGGCGCTGCTCGACGTGCTGGCTCGCGAAACGGTATCGAGCCGGTTCGACCTGCGGCATCTCGTGCGGACGATCATGAACTCGCGCGTGTACCAACTCGCGGCGGAAGGAGCCGACGGTGAACTGGCCGATGACCGCAACTTCGCCCGGCAGGAGCCGCGCCGGTTGGCCGCCGAACAGTTTTTGGATGCGATCTGCCAGGTGATCGGAGTGCCCGTGACGTTCAATGGTTATCCCACTGGCACGCGCGCCGGCGAAATCCCCGGAGTGCAGGCGGTGAGACTTCGGGAACAATCGCTCGGCGGCGGCGACACGTTTCTGAAAGCGTTCGGCAAGCCCCCCCGATTGCAGGCGTGCGAGTGCGAGCGCTCGACCGATTCCACTCTTGGCCAGACGTTCCAGCTCGTGAGCGGCCCGTTGCTCAACGATCTGCTGCAACGCCCTGACAACCGACTGGCCGCGTGGCAAATGTCCGGCCGACCGGCCGCCGACATTGTGGACGATCTCTATTGGACCACCCTCACCCGCGCTCCCACCGCGGCCGAGCGCGACGCCTGCGTCCGCGTGCTCGATCAATCGCCGGATCGACGGCAAGCGTTGGAAGATCTCACGTGGGGGCTGCTCAACTCGAATGAGTTTTTGCTGCGGTGGTGACGGATTGGGTTGGCGGTGTCGAATCTACTTCGCCCCGGTCTTCAATTCATTCGGCGTGTCGAATGACGTCTCGCCGGTCGCCGCCCATTCGGTACAACGGATCAACAGCGTTTGGAACCCGGTCCCTTTCATCGCTGTCACGTCGTGCCCAAGTGCGTTTTGCACCACGCGGCCCTTGCCGTATTTGTTGGTCCACACCATCGGTTCTTCCTTGCCGGTGTTCTTGGGATCTTTCGACTTGTCCGAATACGCGGTGACCAGAATCTCGCTGCCTTCCGTGGTCAGGGAATTCTGGTACAGCTCATCGCGACCGTGGTTGAACGACTTGATGCCGCGCGTGATCGGATGTTCCTTCTGCACGTTCACCGTGAATTCGTGCATCTGTCCGTGAAAGCCCTGCTTGCGCCAGCCGCCGGCGGACAGCTTCTCGAACTCTTTGTCAAAGTCGCTCGTGCCGGTGAACGCGGACGACGCATGGTGATAGACGACCAGTCCCTTTCCGTCGTGGATCGCTTCCACGAAGGCTTTCTTGTTGTCGTCCGACCAGACGCTCGCCGGATTGGATTTCGCACCGTTGGGCGTGTTCCGATAGTTGAACAGCAGCACGTCATACTTGGCCAGCTTGGACGAGATCAGATCCATGCTCGGGGTCTCCGTGACATCCACGGCGTGCCCGGCTTTCGTCAGGACGTCCTTGAGAAACGGCGTGGTCTCTTTCCAGTTGTGACCGTGGTCACCCGTGATGATCAGCACCTTGACCTTTTGCTTGTCGGCGCTCGATGCGACCGAGCACAAACTGACCAGCAGCGCCACCATCGTGAGTCGAACGTACAGCATGATGTTTCTCCAGAGTGAATGACCCGGGGGCTGATTCATCCGCGTGGCCAGGCAGGTGGCTGCGGTCGGGTGATTCTGGCCGTTGGCGTGTTGGAATTCAACACGCGACGGCGATTCGTGAGCCGGGAAACGATCGAACGCGCC
This sequence comes from Planctomycetales bacterium, assembly GCA_016235885.1. GTDB lineage: Bacteria > Planctomycetota > Planctomycetia > Planctomycetales > Planctomycetaceae > JACRIH01. The sequence goes on from JACRIH010000490.1 coordinate 24,864, forward strand.
GTCGCCGTTGGCTCCGAGTTAAACGAATGTCACGATTTCACGCCACAACCGCGGCTTCGCGCAGGCGGCGGGCTTGGGCGGCGGACGTGTCGAGCGAGAGGGTGAGCTGCACGCTCCATTTGCCTTCGGGGGGCGAGACGATGTCCCAGTGCGGAACGACGCAGCAGCTTTGATGGACGGCTTCGAATCCGGATTCCGATTGGCTGATGGTCTGGATCGGAAACGTCCAAACGCCGCCGGGGTGAGACGATTCCAGCGCCACGTCCAAGCCCAGCCACTCGTCGATCAGGCTGATGCGGTCGGTGTCGCGCAGGTCGAGAACGCTTTCCAATTGGCCGAGCTTGTCGCCGCGAGCGTCGTAGAAGTAACGGTCCGCCGCCCCTGCCGCCATGCCGGCGAAGTTGAATTCCACGCCGAAATGTAGCGGCACGTTGGTTGGCAAATTTTCCAATTCGTAAAGGATTTCAATCCGCGACGCGCCCGATTCGCGATTGAGTCCGACCGTTTTATTGACCGTGACGTCGAATGGGCCGACTCGGCCGGCACGCCACATTCGCAACTGGACGTGCTGCGGAGCGCGGCGGATGAGGGCTTCGTACACGCCGGTGGTGAAGTCACCGAGCGATCCCTCGCCAGCTTGGAATCGTGAGAGCGTCAGACCCGGCTGGAAGAAGTGATCGACGCAACTCTTCCGCGGCCACGCGTCGTACTGCAATTTCTTGTGCAGGTCGGGTTGTTTGAACGCGACGAGGTCGTGAATGCTCACTGCTTTGTCAGTCGCTGGTTGTCCCTGCCTTTCGCCAGCGGTGCGGACTTTTTCGTGGTAGACCTCAGGACGGCGGTTGAGCGTCGCCAGCAGGTTGTGCTGGATCGTCCGCAGGTCGAGTTCGTACAAGTGGCCGCCGCGCGCGGGAGCGAAGAACGCCACCAGCCGATCGCTGGCGATGCGGATTTCGCGCCGGGCATCGAGGTTGTAGTCCGCCGCATCAATCTGCACCCACGGACCGCTGCGCCCCGTGGCCTGTTCGAGCAGGTTGTCGGCGGCGATGAGATGCTTGTAGACCGCGTTCCGCAGGTGCGGAAGATACAAACCGCCGAACGCGCCGTGCCAGTAGCTGCAATTGCACTGCGCTCGATAGAGTTCGGTGCGGGCCTGGGCGAGAACATCGGGCTGCTCCGACGCGGCCAAGCCCTGCGACAACTCGTCGAGTCGTCCGCTGACCTGGAGCATGCGCGTGTACATGTCGTGGCTTTCCGAATACTTCACGCGGAAGTTTCGCCAGAATCCGCCACGCAAGAACGGCTGCAACTGCTTCGCGGGTGAACCGTCGGCCGCGTCGTGCGTGAGTTTTAGAAGCAGTGCCTGCTGCGCCGGAGGCAACGCCCACTCAGTCATTTCGCGGTAGCTGGCGTCGGGGATGTAGACGCTTCCTGTCGGTGTCACGTTGTCCACGACCTCGGACAACGTGGATATCTTCAGCCAGTCGGCCTGCTGCCGCAGCGCGTCGAAAAACTTGCGGAGCCAGCCGTTTTGATAGATGTGCTGCTTTGTTCCCGGCCACGTCCCAAACTTTTCGCCGTCATCGCCGAACACGACGACAGAATTCGGGCGCTGATTTGCCACCTGCCGCAAGTAGTCGATCGTGGCGTTCGGGTCCGCGAACGGAATCGTGTACCGCAGCGGTTCGCTGCCCGGGAAGATTTTGAGAAGCCGCCCTTCGTCTTCGCTGAGGAAGTACCCGTGCAGTTCGTCATCACGCAGGCCAGCGCTTCGGAAATGAAAGTCGTCCAGAATCGTGTATTCGATCCCCGCCCGTGAAATATCCCCCGCGAACGATTGCTCCCACACCCGTTCGGGCACCCACATTCCGCGCACGCGCACGCCGAAAAGCTGTTCCAGATATTTTGAATACGCCGCGATCTGTCCCACGCGGTCGCGTCGTGGGATGCCAGCGAGGATCGGTTCGTAAAACGGTCCACCGAGGATTTCGATCTGCCCCCGATCGACCAGCAGGCGGACCTGGTCGATGTACTCGGGATGTTTCTCGACCAGCCACTCCAGCAGACTGCCCGACGTGTGCAGCGCGATCGGAATGTCCGGGTACTGTTCGAGTACGTTCAAAAACGGCCAGTAGCTGTCCTGAAACGCGGACTCGAACACTCCATCGAAATTGCCGATCGGCTGGTGGTCGTGCAGCGCGAGAGCCAGTCGCAAACGCGGGGGCATGGTGTTGACTCCGAAGCAGGTTGAAGACTCCCGCTCCCCCGGTGAGGAGCTGCCGATTAGATCGCCACTGGGCTTGTCCCAGTGGCTCGACGGCTTCTGCACTACTCGATTCATTGAGAAAGCCAGTAGTTCAAAAGCCGTTGAACCACCCCGGCGAGCGGGGTGGCGATCAATTCGTCAGCCCCTTGGAGGAGCGAAGTGAATGATCACGCGACGTTCCAAGAACTCGTATCGACCTCGGTATCCCGCAAAAATCCCGCCGCCTCCTCCGGGGCCACCGTGTTGATGTAGAACCCGCTCCCCCATTCGAAGCCGGCGACGCGGGTGATCCGGGGGATGATTTCCATGTGCCAGTGATAGTGCTGAACTTCCGTGCTGTTGAACGGAGCGGTGTGGATGATGTAGTTGAACGGTGGGTTGTCGAGAGCCAGTTCGAGTTTCGTGAGCACGGTTTTCAGAACCATCCCCATTTCCTCAATGGCCTGACGCGGGATGTTTTCGTAGTGGCTGGAGTGGTGACGCGGCAGTACCCACATCTCGAATGGAAAACGGCTGGCATACGGACAGAACACGACAAAGCTCGACGTCTCCAGCACGATCCGGCTGTGCGTGGCCAGTTCCTGCTGGATCATGTCGCAGTAAATGCAGCGGCCGCGGTACTTGAAGAATTCGAGCGCCCCGTCCATTTCTTCCTGCACAGAAATCGGGACGACCGGCGTGACGATGAGCTGCGAGTGACTGTGATCGAGCGACGCCCCCGCGAGTGCTCCCACGTTTTTGAACACCAATCCGTGAACCAGCCGTTGATCGCGCTTCAAATCCACGAGGCGGTCGCGGTAGACCCACAGCACCTCGCGGATGTTTCCCACCGGCAGCCGAGCCATGCTCGATTCATGCTGCGGGCATTCGATGATGACTTCGTGCGCCCCGACGCCGTTCATCAGGTCGTAAATGCCGTCACCGCGTTTGTCGATCGTGCCATCGACACCGAGCGCGGGAAACTTGTTGGGGACGACGCGCACCCGCCAGCCGGGATGGTTCGGAGCCGCATGGTGATCGCGGTAGGACATGATTTCCCGCGGCGTCGAATCCTCATGCCCGGTACAGAACGGGCAGAACCCGGTCGACTCCGTGCGAAAGTCCTGCGAGAAGTCTTCCGGCCGCTTGGCTCGGTTGCGAGCGATGATCACCCACCGGCCGTTGATCGGATCTTTGCGTAGCTCGGACATGCGTGATTTCCGATTTGAGATTTGAGATTTGCGATCTACGAACCAACCGAAGCGATCTGGACCATACTAACCCGACGCGTAAGCGAGGGATTGCTGTCAGACTCCCTCGCTTACGCTTCGGGTTAGTATGGACTCCGTTCTCTCGCTCCATCCCTCAACTCTTCGCTCTGACGGACGGGCAAGGTGCCCATCCTACTTTTTCACTGCCACATAATCCGTTCAAAGTCCGGTGACGGCACCCGCAGTTCGATCGCTCCTTCGCGTGGAGCACGGTCGACGCTTTGGCCTTCCTTGATGACTTCAACAAAGAAATGAATCGATCGCTCCGGTTCGAGAGCCAGGTCGGCGAAGGGGACCGTCAATTCTGCAATCTGTTCGGCGGCGAATTGGATCGAGGCGGGCAACGCCTGCTTGCCCCGGTACAGCACAGGATCGGGTCGAATTCCGGCCGGGTGTCGAATGCGAATCTCGTGGCCGATCGGTTCGAGAAAGCCGATCCGCAACTCGTCCATGCCGGCGAGGTCTGATTTTGCCAGCCGCGACGTATCGAGCCGGATCATCAATCGCTCGGCGTCGAAGCCGAAATGGATCGCCTTCAAAACGCCCTCGGTCACGAGTGTCATCGTGCCGCGCTCGCTGCCGGAAATATACACGCCCGCGTTGATCCATTCGAAGAAACTGCGGCGACCGTCCACCTTCACTTTCAGAAACGCTTTCGGGTCGGTGTGGATGCTCTTCGGCTGCAGGCTCGCGATCGGGCGGCTGAGCACCGTCGGAGACGGCACACCGAGGCATGTGTAGACGTTCTGCAAGTGTTTGCGGAAGAGCTGATCGAACAGTCCATCCTGCGCACACGAGTGATCGTCGCCAAACCACCAGAACCAGTCGCTCCCCTCGGCGATGTACAGCTCTTCCCACGCCCGCCGCAAGTTGTCTTCGTCGACCTGACCGAGAGACTGCGTTTGCAAAAGGAACTGCCGCGTCTGATGCAATTGGTCCCACGCGGTGTTGTCCTCGTGATGTCCGAGCCAGATCGCGAAGTTGTGCGAAATCCAGCTTCCCGCGAACAGTTTTCCGATCCGATCGCTGGCCGGATGCTCGTGCAGATAGTCCCTGATCCGCATCGGCCGCACCCACGAATGCTTGGCCGCCGTGCGATACAGCGTCCGCAAAAAACTGACGCCGCCATCGGGGTAGTATTCCCAGCAGTTCTCGCCGTCGAGGATGATCGGCACGACACCCATGCGTCCGGCGTTGCTCCCGGCGACCGTCCGCGCGATCGCCTCGCACCGCCCGATCAAATCGTGAGCGCACTTGGCCTGATCGCCGCGTTGGTAGTGGAATCCGATCAGGTCGCTCAGGCCGTGGTCGCGAAACAGGATTTGGAGTTGTCGGCCCTGCTCTTCGAGACGCCACGGACGGTAGAGCATTTCCGGATGGCGAATGTGTCCCTGATGGTCGCGAGAGATCCACCCGTTCGTGGACTGGGCGAGAATCTCCTCGTCCGTCGCGATCCATTCGATCCCGGCGGCGGCGATCGCTGGAATGATCTCCTGCGACACCGACCCCTCTGACGGCCACATGCCGACGGGCGGTGCTCCGAACAGCTCCGTGTGGAATTCAACCGATCGTTGCAGATGCGTGCGCGCGTCCTGCGTGTACGGTTCGAGGTATTTTGGTAATGCACATTCGGGCATGGCCTGCCGAGCCGAACGCTTGTCCCACAGCAGCGGCAGGATCGGATGAAAGAACGGCGTCGTCGTCAGTTCGACCTGCCCGCTCTCCGCGAGTTCCCGGTGCAGCGGGATCACGCGCTTCAGCAATCGCATTTGCTCGTCGAGCAAGAACCGCTTCTCCGCCTCGGTGAAGTCGCGTCCCTTGTCTCGCAGTTCGCGCAGTTCCGCATCCTGTTCGAAGACGAGTGGGTGAATCCACGTGAGGTTGTTCCAGACCTGCAAGTCGCGGATGTCCTGCGTGGTGAACCGCGCGGCTGCTTTCTCGGTTGGGTCATGGCCTCGCTTCTGGAACAACTCCTGGTAGCGCGGGAAGGGATGAATCATTCCCGGCGCACACATGAAGAATTGTTCGAGCAGGTACTTCGCATCGTCCTTGCTTAATCCGTCCGCCGCCATCCGCGACACATCGAGATGCCGGTCGCTCAATCCGTGCTCGGTGTAGCGTTGCAGTTGCAGCAGCAGGCTCGGTACGAGGTTGATCGTGCAACGGAACTCGGGCACCTCTTTGAGGTGCAACGCCATCCCGATGTAATCCTTCGTGCCGTGCAACCGGACCCACGGCATCAGCGTTTCGCCGCTGACGTCATCGGGATAGTACGGCTGGTGCTGGTGCCAGAGGAGTGTGAGGGCAATGGGGTGCATCGGAGAAGGATGAAGTCAGAAGGATGAAGGCAGAAGTTTTCACCGCGATTGTTTGGTACGGTCCCCTCGCACACGAAACGGGAGCGGGGAATCGCGTTTCACACCGCTATTCGTTCCTCATTGTATTCAATGTGCATGTCGGAAGACCGCGTGCGGCACCGCTCGGTTGCCTGATCGTACAGACGCACATATTGTTCGGCGCTGCGTCGCCAACTCCAGTCGGTCTGCATCGTGGAGTAAACCAGCTTCGACCATGCGGCGCGATCGTGGTAGACGTGCAACGCGCGGCGAATGGTCAGCTCACACGCGCGGCTGTCGTACGCTTCGAACACGAATCCGGTGGCCGTTCCGTCGGCGATGTGTTCTGGCGTCGCATCGATGACGCTGTCGGCGAGGCCGCCGACAGAGCGGACGATCGGCGGTGTGCCGTAGATTTGCGCGAGCAACTGATTCAATCCGGCTGGTTCAACGCGGCTGGGCATCAGGATCAGATCGGCTCCGGCGAAGATTTGATGAGCCAGCGACTCGTTCCGCGCGAGCGTGACGCTGACCTGCGCCGGATGCTGCTCCGCGAGCTCGGTCAGCCACGCCTGATACAACTTGTCCCCCTGGCCGAGGACGACCAGTTGAATGTCCTCCCGTAGCAAGCTCTCAGCACACGCAACGATTAGGTCGATTCCTTTTCGTTCGACCAGTCGCGAAACGATGCCGACGACAGGCACTTCGCCACGCCGCGGCAACCCGGTTCGTTCCTGAAGCGCTGCTTTGCAGATTGCTTTCGCCGCAGGGACTCCGCTCCGGTGTGCTGCGTAGCGGAACTCGCAAGTGTTCAGTTTTTCTGTTGCCGGTGTCTGAAATCTGGCGACTTCAGCTACGCCATAGTTGGAAGCGATGAAACGATCCGTGGCCGGATTCCAAGCGGTCGAATCGACTCCGTTCAACACACCGGCGAGATCGACACCGCGCTTGCACAGCGCTTCGTCCAGGCCGTGGCCGAAGACGGCCGACTGAACCTCGTGAGCGTACGTCGGGCTGACAGTGATGATTTGATCGGCGGACGCGATCCCGGCCCGCAGCAGGTTCAATTCGTCGCCCAATTCCAGTTCCGACCGCAACGCGGGAAACTCGTCCAACCCAGCGGCTTCGAACTTGTCGGGCGTGAATCGTCCCTGCACTTCGAGATTGTGAATCGCGAGGACCGTCGCCGTGTCGAGCAATTCACCACGCGGCCGGACAACATGTTCGATCAACACCGGCACGAGCGCCGTCTGCCAGTCGTGACAGTGAATAACGTCCGGCGGCTCGGGCATTTGCCGAATCACTTCGACAATGGCCCGGCACAGGAATGAAAACCGTTCGCAGTTGTCGGAGTAGTCCTGGTCGTCTCGCCGCTGATCCTGATACGGCTGCCGTCGCCCAAAGAATTCCGGCTGATCGATCAGCAGCACATCGGCCCGAGTCCCCGGCAAACGAGTTCGCAGCACGCCAGCCGTGATGAGTCGCATCCCCACCGGCAGACGCACCGTCTGTCCGGTCGATTCGATCGGCGGGATGACATCGCGGCAGCGAGCCACAAGTCGCGGGTAAAACGGCAGGATGAGCGTGACGTCGTGCCCGGCGCGATCGAGTTCACGACTCAACGCCGACACCACTTCGCCCAAGCCGCCCGTCTTGGCAAACGGAACCGCCTCCGCCGCCGTCAACACGATCCGCATCCTGAAAACGCCTCCGTGAAACAACGCAAAAACCCCTCCTGCTGGGGCGGCGGGACTATAACGGAAGGGGTGAATTGAGGAAAGACGTTCCCGGCCGCGGTCCACGCCGTGCGGTCTGGCGAATTCCTCAAATGTCATTCCGAGTCAGTGGGCGCTGTCCTGGTTCTCGCACGCGAAGAATCCGGGCCTCGTCGCCAACGATGTTGAAAACGATTCGATACAGAAGGCCGTGGCGAGTCTTGAACAGTCGCTGTCGAATCTCGATGTCGATCTGGTCACTCTCCGGAACCAAACCGCATTCGTCCGCATCGTGACTCAATCGCTCCACCGCCTCCGTAAAGGCGTCGTACCAGCGAGTGGCTCCGGGTGACGACCGTTCGGCCAACCAGTTGAAGATGTGATCAACATCCCGCCGGGCCTGCCCAAGAATGACGACCGAGTAGGTCATGACTGCGGCGTCAGGTTGTGTCGAGCACGAAACTCACGATCAAACTCACCGAACGGAATGCCGGTGTCACCGGCGGCCATGTCGGCGAGTACTTCGCGAATCGCAGCCACATCCTCGGCGAGTTCATCGGGAGATGGATGTTGTGCACGCCACTCATCGAGCGCTTGTTCCGGCGACGGCTCCGGGCCGTCCTGACCGAGCCGGTCGCTGATGTATCGGTGGAACTGCTTCAATTCGGACATCAGATCGGTGGACATGCGGAATCACTCCCAGTCTTGGAACGCCGGGAGTTATATCACACCGACGGACAGGTCGCACAAGGTCAACCGAAACCGTTCTCGCCCATAGAATTCGCGGCGTCAAATGGACCTCCTTGACCACGCCTACGTCACCCACCAGAATCGCCGTCGAGAGGTGACAGATGTCGAACGGGGTTGATGTGCGTGACGCTCCGACGTGGGAGCTGGCGGCCGAGGCGATCACGGTTCGCGTGCGCTGGTTCGGGCTGTGCGTGGGCTATGTGCTCGTGAACTGGCTCGACCGGCAAATGCTCAGCCGGCCGGTGCTCAATTCCATCCTGACACTCGGAGCCGTGTACGCGCTGCTGGACACCTACTGGAGTTTGCGTGGCAAAGTCTTCCTCAGTCGGTGGCCGATGATCGTGTCGCTGATGGAAGCGGTGTTCATCGGCTGGCTGTGTTATTTCGACCAGGGGTTGGAGAGTCCGTTTCGGTTTTACTACTTCCTGTCCGTGCTGGTGTGTGCGCTGCGGCATTCGCGGCAGATCACGTTTTCGACGTTCGCATTGCACTGCGTGAGTTTTTGCGGGCTGGTGCTCAGTCTGAATCGGCGCGAACCCGACGAACTCGCAACACTCTTTCTCACGCTCGTGGTCCTCGGCTGGGTGACGTGGGCCAGCACGGCACTGGCGGGTGTGTTGCTGGATGCCCGTCGTCACTTGGCCCAGCTCAATACAGTGCTCCAGCAGAATCAGAAGAATCTCGAAAACCGCATCAGCCAGCGAACGCGAGAATTGCAGGAGTCGCAAGCCCGCGTGGTCCAGCAGGAAAAGCAAGCCGCGTTCGGTTTGCTGGCGGCGGGGATCGCGCACGAGGTCGGCAACCCGCTGGCCGCGATCAGTTCACTGGTTCAAATGTTGAACCGGCACCACACCGACGATTACGCGCGCGAACGATACCACGAAATGGACGACCAGCTTCGTCGTATCCAACGGACGCTGCGCGAACTGATCGACTTCAGTCGTCCGGCCACGACGGACAAAGTGTTGTGCGACGTGCAGGCCGTGATCGACGCGGCCCTCAACATCGCCAAATACTACAAACGCATGAAGGGCAAGCAGGTGGTCACGCGGTATGCCGACGGTCTGCCGCCACTGCGAGTCGCTCGCGATCAACTCGTGCAGGTGTTTTTGAACCTGATCCTCAACGCGATGGACGCCACGCAGGAGGGAAGCACGATCGAAATCGAAACAGTTTTGTCCGGCGACCGCATTCGCATCGCGATCCGGGACAACGGCCACGGCATCCCATCGGACGCGCTGGGGCAGATTTTTCAGCCGTACTACACGACGAAGGAACACGGCACCGGCTTGGGATTGTTCGTGTGCCGGAATATCATGGAGCAGACGATCGGCGGCACGATCGAATTGACCGAGACATCGCCCGCAGGAACGACGTTCGCCGTGTGGCTCACGCCAGAATCAACTATCGAGTCGGCTTCGACACTTTCGTTTAACCCGGTGCCAACGGCGACGGTGTGTCAAACGTCTCCCGACCAACGACGCGCCGTCGCCGTTGGCTCCGGGTTAAACGATTCTCAATCAATTCAACCTGCGAACACGAAACAGCCGTGAAAACACCGCTTCGAGTTCTGATTGTTGAAGACGAGAAAATCATCCGCACGACGCTGCGCGAGTACCTGTCGAGCGAGGGGTACGACGCGGTCGAAGCGGGGACAGTGGCAGAAGCGATGGCGCGCAGCCGCGAGAAGGATTTCACGGTCGTGGTGTGCGATGTCCAGCTTCCTGACGGCGACGGGTTGGCGTTGTCGCGGAGGTTGATGCAGCTCAACCCGGAATTGTTCGTGCTGATCATCACAGCCTACGCGACGGTCGAGAACGCGGTCGAAGCGTTCACCGCCGGCGTCTACGACTACCTCGTCAAGCCGGTGTTCTTCGACGACCTGAAGCACAAACTGGAACGGCTGTTTCGCTACCGCGAACTGTTTCTCGAAAATCAATCGCTGCGGCGCGAACTCACGCGGCGCGACAAGTTCGACGAACTGGTCGGTTCGAGCAAGTCGCTGCAAGCGGTGCAGGAAACGATTCGCAAGGTGGCCGTGACGCATTGCAACGTGCTGCTCGAAGGCGAAACCGGCACAGGGAAGGAAGTTTTTGCCAGGGCGATCCACAAGGCGGGATCGAAGGGGCAGGCCAAGTTCGTGGCCGTGAACTGTGCAACCAATCCCATCGAACAGCTCGAAAGCCAGTTGTTCGGCCACCGCAAGGGAGCCTTCGCGGGGGCCGACACGGATCGGCAGGGGATTTTTGAACACGTCCGCGAGGGGACGATTTTTTTTGACGAAGTCGGGCAGCTTCCGCTGGCGACGCAGGCAAAGCTTTTGCGGGCGATCGAGTTCCAAGAAATCCTGCCGATCGGCGGCGTGGAACCGGTGCGCGTCTCCGCTCGCATCATCGCCGCGACCACGCGCAACCTGGCACGCGAAGTGGCCGAGGGTCGGTTTCAGGAAGACCTGTTCTACCGCCTGCACGGCGTCACCATCCGCATCCCGCCGCTGCGCGAGCGGCTGGACGACATCCCCGAACTGGTCGAATTCTTTCTCGCGAAGCACACGCAGGTGCTCGGCAAGCGCGTCAGCGGAGTTAGCAGCGAAACGATGCGGCTGTTGATGTCGGCTCACTGGAAAGGGAACGTCCGGCAGCTCGACAACGCCATCGAGCGGGCGGTCATCATGTGCGAGGGAACGCAGATCGAACCAAAAGACCTACCACCGGACCTGCTCGGCGTGGGCCAACTCCTCCCCGACACCGACGACCTGCGCTCCGCTCTGCGCCACTACGAACGCCTGCACATCAGCCGCGTTCTGCGCCAATGGCCCGACAAACGCGAAGCGGCAAAACGCCTGCGATTGGGCCTGTCGAGTTTGTACCGTAAGATCGAAGAGTTGGGATTGGATTTGTAATCGGTAGCCGAAGTCGTGATGGGGTGCCCCCGGTTTCTGTACCAAGTGTGATGAGAGTTTAGGTCTGGGTTGGAGTCGCTGAATCCACTTGGTGCAAAAACTGTCTCAACGCAGAACTCATCAAGTCCGTCTGCGCGATGAGATACATAAATTCGCGTAGCGAATTGTTGGGATCTGTATTGGAACTTGCTCAGAGGCGCGCAGTCTCTGGTGGCTCCTAAACGACGGAACCCTATCGTGACCCGAAGTAGAACAGCACCAGTCCCAGCGCCACCTTGTGGACTTCGGGCGGGATCACGATGGCCGGGCCAATCAGTTCGGGAATCGCGGCCACGGCCAGAGTGCCCAGCACCACGAGTGCCTTGGCATCGCCCCAGAACCGCGACGGCCGGCTCGTCCGTCGTCGATTGAACCAGCCGACGACACTGCGACCGATGACTCCCACCAGGTACGCGAACACGATGCTCACCAGCGACACGGCTTTCGCATCGAACAATGGCTGCCCTTCCCTTTGGAACAGGGGCAGCGGCGGGATCAGTCGCTGCTCTTGATACAGATAGATCGCCAAGCCGACAAACGACGCGATAATAATTGTCCGAATGCTGTGCCGTGGCAAAAACAGCGGATGCGATTCCCTGTCGATCACGCCGTCCTGTTCCAATCGTTTCACAACGTCCGGCGGCAGAGACACGAACCACCGCGATGTGAAATAGTGGGCGAGCGCGATGAGCAGCGTCTCGCTCCAGAGAATGTCGAGTTCCCTCCCACCGCGACCGAGATTCACGACGACCACGGCGATGATGAGCAGCGTGAGCAACGCCCGCACACTGCCGGCGGGAAGACCGAGCGGCGGCCAACGTTTCGGAGAACCTTCGGGGTCTGGCATGGTTGTGCGACTCCTCGTGGGTTGACGGAGAAAGTAAGCGGGTCACTCCGTGACCCGAACCTCCGGTCACGGAATGACCGGCCTACTTTGAGGGTGGTTCATCCTGAAGACCGCATTGGCGATTCTGCGAGTCAATTTGGCGTGACGATCAGTTCCTGCGCCGATATTGTAACACTGGGGACGGAGTTTGTGACGCACACGACTCGCCAGGCGACCTGTTGAACCGTCGTCGAGAATCTTTATTCGGCCTTGGCAACGTGCCTGCCCTCTGATTGGATCATTGGCCATGTCTTTCCTTGCCATCGACATCGGCACGTCGTTCATCAAAGCGGCCGTACTCGATCTGGACTCGCTGAACGTCTCCCACGTGCGGCGTCTGCCGTTTCCCGAACCCGTCGTCGATCTGCCTCCGCTGTGCGTCGAGATCGCCCCGGAACCGGTCGTTGCGGCGGTGCGAGATCTGATCGAGCAACTCGTACCGCTGGCTCCGGATTGTCGTGGGATCGTGACGTGCGGACAAATGGGAGGCGTCGTGCTTGCCGGCGAACACGGTGAGGCATTGACGAATTACTTTTCTTGGCGCGACCAGCGTCTCTTGCAACCGCATCCGAGTGGAGCGGGTTCGTACTTCGACATCGTGAGGCAGCGACTCGGTGCAACGATTGTCCAACAACTCGGCCACGAAGTCCGTCCTGGCTTGGCGCTCAGTCTGCTGTTCTGGCTTGCCGAACATCAACAACTTCCGCGTGGACCGGTGTCGCCCGTAATGCTTCCCGATTTCGTGCTGGCTCGACTCTGCCAAACCACGCCCGCCACCGAAGCCACGCAAGCGGTCGGAGCGATCAATCTTAAAACCAGTGACTGGCATCACGCGGCGATTGCCGCCTTGGGATTGGATCGCCTGCGTTGGCCGAAGCTGATCGGACTACGCGAGCCGGTCGGCGAGATCCACATCGCCGACCGATCAATCCCGTGCTACCCGGCGGTGGGCGACCATCAGTGCTCGCTGGCCGGAGCGTTACTCGGCGAAGACGAACTGTCGCTGAACGTTTCCACCGGGTCTCAGGTGAGCCGCCTCGCTGACCACTGGCAGCCGGGCGATTATCAAACGCGACCGTTTTTCGACGGGCGGTTCCTGAACACGATCACCAATCTGCCGGGCGGGCGAGCGCTCGATGTGCTGATGCGGCTGCTCACCGAAATCGCCGACAACCAGCAATTCGATCTGCCCGCCCCGTGGTCGTACGTGGCTCGTGAGGCAGCCGCAGTGAATGACACCAACCTCGACGTGACCACAACGTTCTTCGCCGGAGCGCTTGGCGACCACGGAGCGATCACCAACATCCGTGAAGACAACCTGACCGTCGGCCACCTGTTCCGCGCCGCGTTCCGGAACATGGCCGACAACTACCTCGCGTGCGCACTGCGCTTGTCCCCGGATCGCGCTTGGTCGCGGCTGGCCTTCTCCGGCGGACTGGTCAACAAAATCGACCCGCTTCGCACAGAGATCGTGAATCGATTCGCGTGCCCCCACCGGCTCTGTCCGTCCGCCGAGGACAGTCTGCTGGGACTGCTCGTGCTGGCACTCACGATCAGTGGCCGGACGTCGAGCGTGGCCGCCGCAATCGAACTTGTCCGCGACCATCAGCCGTAGTGCTGCGATTACTTGCCGGTCCAGTAATCGACAACGCACACGTCATCCACATGGTCCTTCACGATGGATACGAAATTCTGATGCGCCGCGTGCGGCAAATACTTTTCCCGACCCTTCTCGTCAGCGAAGCTCACGAAAAAACAGTGCGTGTACCCGTGCGACTTCCCTTCGGGGCTGTTGTCCGTGCCCCACTCGAAATCCCTGATCGAGTCGATCTTGCCCGGCAGCGCCCGGAACGCGTTTTCAATCTGCTTGATCTTCTCCGGCGTGGTTCCTGTCTTGAACTTGAACAGCACGACGTGCCGCAGCAGCCGGTTGGCCTTCGCGTCCTTTTGTGTTTGAGCCATCGAGTGTGAATCCTGAATCAGGAGTGTTGCCATCCCACACGTCAGAGCCAGAGCCACGACGGCCCCCAGTTGCGTTTTCATGGTTGCCTCGCGGTTGAGAGTCGATGAACATTGCGTTGGAAACCGTCTCGCCCCCGCAGCGCAAACGGCGGCCGAACCTTATCAAGTCGTCCTATGTCCCTCCAGCAACTGACGGGACTACGTCGAATTCCCTGTACTCCTCACGTTGGATTTTATTCAACACCCCGAAGTGTTTTTAGCCACGGATGAAACACGGACCGGCAACAACCGGGATGTGAGTCATCTGGTCTTGTCGAACAGAAGGGTTCTGATTGAGTACGGACTAACCGAGCTGACTTTATCCGTGTTTCATCCGTGTTCCATCCGTGGCTAATACAATTTGAGTTGCTGGCTTCCCGCGCTGGGAACACCCGACCGCTCATCGGGTTTCATCTCGCGGCGCGGGATGGATACAATCGCTCACGGTCTTGGTTTTCGTGGAGGTTGTTTCCCGCCGCCGGTTTCGTTTCTCGGAGTCGTCGCTATGCACCGCACATTTGGGACTGTGTTTGTCGGTCTCTTGGTTTCCGCGTCGCACCTCGGCGCCGCGGAGATCACTCTCAACGGGCACACGTTCACTCTGCCCGACGGCTTCATCATCGAAGTGGCCGCTGCGGGGAAGGATCTGGCACCGCGGCCGATCACGGCGTCGTTCGATGAAGCGGGGCGACTGTACGTGTCGGACTCGTCGGGATCGAATGAAAAAACGACGGTCCAGCTTGAACAGAAACCGCACCGCATCGTGTGCCTCGAAGACACCGATGGCGATGGGCGGTTCGACAAGAGCACAGTGTTCGCCGACAAAATGATGTTCCCCGAGGGAACGCTGTGGTTCGACGGTTCGCTGTACGTGGCCGCGCCGCCGTCGATCTGGAAGCTGACAGATGCCGACGGCGACGGCGTGGCCGAACATCGCGAGGAATGGTTCCAGGGCAAAACACTCACCGGCTGCGCGAACGATTTGCACGGCCCGTATCTCGGTCCCGACGGTTGGATTTACTGGTGCAAGGGAGCGTTCGCCGAACAGACTTACGAGCGGCCGAACGGGAAGAAGCCGCTCGTCACGAAAGCGTCGCACATTTTCCGCTGCCGGCCGAACGCGCCGCGCGACCCCGTGACCGGCAGCGTCCGTGCGACGGCGATTGAATCGGTGATGACGGGCGGCATGGACAACCCGGTCGATGTCGTGTTCACTCCCAACGGCGAACGCATTTTCTCGACAACGTTCCTCATTCATCCCGGCGGCGGTCTTCGCGACGGGCTGATTCATGCGGTGTACGGTGGCGTGTACGGCAAGGTGTGGAATGTCCTCGACAATCATCCGCACACGGGTGACACGTTGCCCGCGCTGGTTCATCTTGGGCCGGCCGCGCCGTGCGGGTTGGAGTGCTATCAATCGCGAACTTTCGGCGACGGTTACTTCGGCAACGTGTTCGCCAGTTGCTTCAACCTGCACAAAATCACGCGGCACGTGCTCGAACCGGCGGGAGCCACGTTCAAAACGCAGGACTCGGACTTCGTCGTGTCGAACAACCTCGACTTCCATCCAACCGACGTGCTCGAAGATGCCGACGGCAGCCTGCTGATCGTGGACACGGGGGGCTGGTACAAACTCTGCTGCCCGACATCGCAGTTGTGGAAGCCGGATGTGCTCGGCGCGATCTATCGTGTGCGCCGCACGGGAGCCAAGCCGCCAGCCGATCCGCGTGGACAAAAACTCGACTGGGGAGACGTCCCCCCGGCTGAACTCGTCAAGCGGTTGGATGACCCGCGTCCGGCGGTTCGCGATCGCGTGCTGCACGTGCTCGGCCGCCGCAAGCTCGCGGCCGTGGAAGCGTTGACGGAGGTGGTCGGTTCGCGAGAGGGAGACAGCGCGGCCAGCTCACTCGCGCGGCGGAATGCGGTTTGGGCGCTGACCCGGATCAGACATGAAGACGCCCGCGACGGTGTGGCGTTGGCGCTGTCTGACCCGGACGATTCCGTGCGACAGGTCGCCATTCATTCGATCAGCCTGTGGCGCGACCCCGAAGTCATGCCGCCGCTGTTTGACTTGCTGGAGAACGGCACGCCGCACAATCGCCGCGCTGCCGCCGAAGCCTTGGGGCGAACCGAACAACCGTCCGCCGTGCCGCGCTTGCTGGCAGCGGCAGCCAACGTGGGTCAGGTTTTCCAGCCTGACACATCGGGCGTCGTTGGACAGGCTGGTCAGGCTGGAAAGCCTGACCTACGGGATCGCATGCTCGAACATTCGATCACGTTCGCGCTCATCGAAATCGCGCACCCGGACCTGACTCGCGCCGGTTTGAAGTCCAACAATTCGCACACACGGCGAGCCGCACTCATCGCCCTCGACCAGATGGAGGGCGGCGGCCACCAGCCCGAAGTGATCGCGTCGCTGCTGGCATCGCCCGATCCGATCATCAAAGAGACCGCGTCATGGATCATCAGCCGACACACCGATTGGGGTGCTTCGCTGGTCGGCTACTTCCGGCAGCGGCTGACTGACGACAAGCTGACTGCGGACGAACGCACGGCGATCGAACAGCAACTCGTCCGCTTCGCCCGCGACGCGGCCGTGCAGCAATTGGTGGCCGACATCGCACAGACTGCCTCCGGAGCGAATCCGAGTCGGCTGTCGATGCTGCGCGTGATGGCTCAGTCCGGGCTGAAGGAAACGCCTCCCGCGTGGACCGGCGAGCTGGTGCGATCACTTTCCGATGGCGATGCGGTGGTCGTCACCCACGCGGTCGCCGCCGCCCGCGTGCTCCCCGCGCCCAAGGACAATGGCGGTGGATCGGGATCAACTCCATCCGGCTCGCGACCGCTGTCGGCCGAATTCGCCGCCAAACTGCTCGACGTGGGACGCAAGACCGACGCGCCGGCCGGTCTGCGATTGGACGCACTCGCCTCCGTCCCCGGTGGGCTGACGGAAGTCGATCCCGCGTTGCTCGGATTCCTGCGCGAGCATCTACATCCCGACCAGCAGGTCAGCGTTCGCTCGGCCTCGGCGGATGTGCTCGCGAAAGCCAAGCTCGCCGCGGCGCAGCTTGTCGAACTTTCGGTATCACTCCCATCCTCCGGGCCACTCGAAGTCGATCGGTTGCTGGCCGCGTTCGAGAAGTCCAAGGAAGTCGCCGTCGGCCTGGCGCTCGTGGCGGGGTTGAAGCAATCCACCGCGAGATCGGCCTTGCGCATCGAGACGCTCAAACCAAAGCTCGCGAAGTTCGGTGCTCCGCTCGAAAAACCGGCGGCCGAACTGTTCGCACTCATCGAAGCGGACAACGCGCAGCAACGCACCCGCCTGGACGAACTGCTGGCGCACGTGAAAGATGGCGACATTCGTCGCGGTCAGCTTGTGTTCAACAGCACGAAGACCGCTTGCAGCGCGTGTCATTCCATCGGCTACCTCGGCGGCAAAACCGGACCGGACCTGACCCGCATCGGCCAGATTCGCACCGAGCGCGATCTGCTGGAAGCCATCGTGTTCCCGAGCATCAGTTTCGTCCGCAGCTACGAACCGATGACCGTGGTGACGAAGGCCGGCAAGGTCCACAACGGCCTGCTCAAGAAAGACGCTCCCGACGAAGTCATCCTCCAGACCGGTCCGAAGGAAGAAGTTCGCATTCCGCGTGACGACATCGAAGAATTCCGACCGGGCACAGTCTCCGTCATGCCCGCCGCGCTCGACAAGCAACTCACCCCGCAAGAACTGGCGGACTTGGTGACGTTCTTGAAGGCATGCCGATAGCCAACACTAACCCGAAGCGTAAGCGAGGGAATGCGATTGCGATAACTTTCCGACGCCCGTAGTCCGGACCCCTTGGTCCGGACGAGTCGGTAAGGACCAGCGTAGAAATAAATGTCGGGAGTAGCCGAACTCGTGAGAGTTTGGTCCGAAGTCTCATGACTTCGGCTACGACTGTTATTGATTCGCGCGATCCCAAGCGGGCGTTGAAGGCCACTTCGTCCGGACCAAGGGGTCCGGACTACGTTCCTCAGAACAACCCGACGATCGGTCGTCCGTGCTCGACCAGTCTGCGGGGGCGATTGAGCGTGTCGTGGTATTCGGTGGTCGGGTCGATGCCGAGCGCGTGGTGGACGGTTGCCAGCACATCGTACGGATGGACCGGGTTCGTTTTCGGCCACGCGCCGAACCGGTCGGACTCGCCATACACCTGGCCCGGTCGAACTCCACCGCCGGCGATAAGAAAGCTGTAGCATTCGGGCCAATGGTCGCGACCGCCGGGACCGACGTTGTCGGTCGTGGGCGCTCCGATCTTCGGTGAGCGTCCGAATTCTCCGATCGCGACGACGAGCGTCCTTTCCAGCAACCCGCGTGCATGCAGATCCTCAATCAACGCCGACATCGTCCGGTCGAAGAACGGACAGCGATCGTTGCGGAGCGTTGGGAAATTGTTGCGGTGCGTGTCCCACGAACCGTCCGGTCCCGGAGCCGGTTCGTCGTCAGACCGCGCCGGCCACGTCACCTGCACGAACCGCGTCCCCGCTTCGACCAGCCGCCGGGCGAGGAGGCAACTTTGACCGAACCGCGTCAGGCCGTACCGTTCGCGAACCGGCGCGGGTTCTTCGTCGAGACGAAATGCCCGCACGGCCGCGTTCGATTGCACGAGCGACAACGCCTTGTCGTACTGCGCGTCAAACGTGGCCGTCGTTTCAACCCGGGCGCGTCGGCCCTTGTCGTGGCGGAATTCTCCAGAATTCAGCCGTTTCGCCGCCGCATCGCGCTGCGCGTCGATGGTGGCTCGCAAATCGACCCGCGAGTGCAGCCGATCGAGCGTAACGTCGCCGGGCAGAGTGAACGTGTCGAGCCGCAGTGGTTGAACCGGATCGTCGTACATCGTGAACGGATCGTACGTCGCGCCAAGCAACCCCGCGGCCTGTCCGACTCCGATCTGCGAGCCTTCCTTCACCGGCGAACACAACGCGACGTAACCCAACCGTCCCGCATCGGCCGGACGATACCGCGCAATCACCGAACCGACAGACGGCAAGTCCTCTCGCGACGCCGGAACGGCCAGGCCGGTCACGGTGAAGTTGGTCGGGTCGTGCCCCGTCATCAGCATGTAGATCGCGGCTCCGTGGTTCCGCAGCCCCTTCGGATTCACACCAATCGACCGCACGAGCGAGAAGTGATCGGCCTGCGCGGCCAGCATCGGCAGCACTTCGCCCACGAGCATTCCGGGCGCTCGTGTCGGGATCGGCCGGAACTCGCCCCGAATTTCCGCCGGCGCTTCGGGCTTGGGATCCCACAGGTCGATGTGGCTCGGTGACCCTTGCAGGTAGACGAGGATCACCGACTGAGCGCGACCAAATCCATCCGGCCTGACCGCGCCGCCGGTCGATCTCGCCGCGTCCGCCATCGCCCGCCGACGCAGCACGTCGGGCAGACTCAGACCGAGCAGCGACAGACCGCCCACCGACAACAACTCGCGGCGTGACCACGAATCGCACAGACGTCCGGAGGGTCCAAGTATGGAAAGCATGGCATCATCTCTTCCTCCCTCTCCCCCTTCGGGGCGATGGGAGTAAGCAGCAGGCTATCCGCACCACAACAGAGCGGTCAACTGCTGTGCTGGAGTCCCGGCTTCAGCCGGCCGGCTGAAGCC
>JACRIH010000492.1 GCA_016235885.1 Planctomycetales bacterium
AATCCGCAGTTTCAATCCGGCTCCGCCAATGCCCCCCGCTGCCGGAGTCGTCCCGCCGGTGTCTGGAGAAGTGGTGCAAACTCTCAAGGGACCGACCGGTCCCATCACGTCGTTCGCGTTCGCGGCCGACAATCGCACGGCATATTCGACGTCGGCCGACGGCATGCTTCGCCTGTGGTCGATCGCGTCGGCGGATGCCGCACTCAGCCTGCCGGGGCATCAATCGCAGATTTACAGCGTGGCGTTCAGCCCGGACGGCAAACTGCTCGTCAGCGGCTCGAATGACAAGACGATCAAGATGTGGGACATGGTCGCCAACAAGGAACTGCGTGCGCTGCCGGCTCAGGGTGGTCCGATCTATTCGGTGACGTTCACTCCCGACGGCACCAAATTCGCCAGCGGCGGCGGCGACAAGACGATCCGGCTGTATGACGCCACGAACGGTGGCGAAATCCGCCAGTTCGCCGGAGCCGATGCCCCGGTCTACTCGGTCGCATTCAACGCGCAGGGCAACACGCTCGCCGGTTGCGGGATCGACAAGAAGATTCGCCTGTGGGACATCAACAGCCCGCAGCCAACCAAAGTGTTCGACGGTCACAAAGACGACGTCTACCGCGTCCAGTTCAACCCGACCGGCACGCGCCTGATGTCGATCGGCTACGCGGGCACAGTCAACGTGTGGGACGTGGCCTCGGGCAAAGTCGTCTTCACCAAGAAACTGCCGACCGTGCTGTACTCGGGCACGTATTCGACCGACGGCAAACGGATCGCCGCGACCGCCAACGATGGCAAGACGTACTTCGTCGATCTGCCGCCGGAAGCGCTGTGACGTGGCGGAACGAATGACCACGAGGACTTTGGCCACGGATCGAACACGGATGAAACACGGATTCGCTAATTGTTTTGTCGCGTCATCCGTGTTTCATCCGTGCTTCATCCGTGGCTCCTGATCGGGAGTCGCGATGGCCTCGCCGTGGTCCACTCTCATCGAGCGAATTCACTCGACGCCGCATCAGGTGGTGGTCGCGGTGACGGGCGGTGGCGTGTCTGGTATCGCGGAACTGCTGGCGGTTCCCGGCGGATCGAAGACGCTGCTGGAAGCGATCGTCCCGTACTCCGAACCGTCGCTCGTGGACTTTCTCGGCCGGAAGCCGGACCAGTTTTGTTCGGAAGATACGGCGCTCGGAATGGCCGCATGCGCATACCAGCGGGCGCTGCGGTTGGTTGAAAGCAAACGCGAATCCGGCGTATCACTTGGCCCCCTCTCCCCCGCCCCCTCTCCCCCGGAGGGGAGAGGGGAGTTGATAATTGGTCTCGGCTGCACCGCGTCGCTCGCCACCAGCCGACCGAAACGCGGCCCGCATCGCGTGTTCATCGCGACTCACGGCGCTGCGGTCACGACCTGCGATTCGCTGGTCCTCGAAAAAGATGTCCGCTCGCGAGCCGACGAGGAAACCGTGGCCGGACAACTCCTGCTCCGCGTCCTCGCCCGAGCGTGTTCGATCTCCGCAGCCGATCTCCCGCCGCTCGAACTTCGCGCGAGGGAACGAGTCATTTCGCTACGCGCCGACGGGCATCCTTGGTTGGCCGAACTTTGTCAAGGCAGCCCGACACGGCGGTTAGTGTGGTCATTCCCCGATGGGCACTTGGGCAACGGATGGGCTTTCCCCATCAGCATCCATGAGAGTTTTCCGATCGATCCGAACCGCAAAGTTAATCCTACCGGCCCCTTCATCGGTCTTCTCCCCGGGGCATTCAATCCGTTGCACGACGGTCACCGTGAACTGCGTTCCATCGCCGAGGCGATTCTCGGAGGACACGTGGCCTACGAGATGTCGGTGACCAATGTAGACAAGCCACCTCTGGACTTCTTCACGCTGGCTGAACGGCGTACACAATTCACCGAGCACCCGGTAGTCCTCACGAACGCTCCGACGTTCGCGGAGAAGGCCGCAGTCCTGCCTGGCACGACGTTCGTGGTTGGTGCCGATACAGCCGAACGGATCGTTCAGCCGAAATACTACGGTCACGATCCGGCGGCGATGGCACAGGCGCTGTCGAGCATTCGCGCCAATCGCTGCCGCTTCCTCGTCGCGGGCCGCGCAGTCGGAGACCGCTTCGTCACGCTGGCCGATCTGGCCATCCCGCCGGAGTTCGCCGATCTGTTCGCTGCGATCCCGGCCGATCGGTTTCGGAAGGACATCTCGTCCACGTCACTGCGGAGCGCGTAGGCCGGACCCCTTGGTCCGGCCGGACCAAGGGGTCCGGCATACGAAACTCGCGCAAGCCAGTAAGGCGTCTTCGTATGATCGGCGGGCTACTCGGGGAATTTCTCGGGGGCTTTGATGTGCCGCCAGCCTTCGCCGCTCAGTGCCTTGAGGAATGCGACCAAGTCCTGTTTGTCTTGAGCCGACAGATTCAGCGGCTTGATGCGTTGGTTGAGGTGCGAGTTCTTGATGCCACCCTTGTTGTAGTGTTCGACGACATCTTCCAGAGTCTTGAGGCTGCCGTCGTGCATGTACGGCCCGGTGTGCTCGATGTCGCGCAGAGTCGGCGTCTTGAAGGCTCCCTTGTCTTCGTCCTTCTTGCTGACGGCGTAGCGGCCGAGGTCGGGGTCCTTCTTGTCCATGCCAATCCCGATGTTTTCGTACGATCCGTCGGTGAAGTTGAAACCGATGTGGCAACTGTCGCAGGCGACCTTGTTGAAGAAGAGGTTCATCCCCCGCACCTGCGAGTCCGACATCGCCTTCTTGTCTCCCTCGTTGTACCGATCAAACGGAGCGTTGCCGGAATAAACCGTCCGCTCGAAAGTCGCGATCGCCTTGCCGACGTGATCGATGGTGAATGTCTTCGTGCCGAACACCTGCTCGAATTGCTTGACGTATCCGGGCACCTTGCGGAGCCGCTGGACACACGCATCGTGGGCGGCTTCGCCAGTTTTCTCCGAAGTCATTTCAATCGGGTTGGCGATCGGGCCAACCGCTTGAGCCTCCAGCGACGCGGCTCGCCCGTCCCAGAATTGCAGGGTGCTGTACGCCCGGTTGATCACAGTCGGCGCACTGCGGCCACCCTTTTGACCGGCGATGCCGGTTGACACGGGGGCGCCATCGGTGAATCCTTTTTCCGGCGCGTGGCACGACGCACACGACACGGTGGCATCGGACGACAGCCGCTTGTCGAAATACAGCAGCCGACCGAGTTCCACCTTCGCCGCCGAATACGAGTTGTCTTCCGGCCATTGTACGGGCGGCAATCCCAGTGGTGGCTTCGGTGGCTTGTCACCCGCCGTCTCGGCGGACACGAGCGGAAGCAAACTGACGAGCACCAGAGGCAATGTTACTGTCAGCACTCGGAAGAATGTTTTGGTGTCAATCATGGTGCTGCCCTCAAGTTTCAATCGGAGTATTGTTTAACCCGGAGTCAACGGCGACGGTGTTCGTGCCGTGACGCGAGCGGTCGTCGACTGGTCTGGGTCAAACGAAGAAGCGAAGCCGCAAGCAAACGTAACCACGCTCGCCAGAGCGTGGGTGTGTCACCAGAAAGCCCACGCTCTGGCGAGCGTGGCTACAAAACCTGTGAACGGCGACGTTACTTCGCGGCCGCTTTCACGGAGCCTTGGACGTAGAGCGCCTTGTGACCGTCCACTTCGGTCGCGGTGCCATGCACGGTGACCACGTGGGCCATCAGTTCGACCGCCTGTTTGCGGAATTCGGTCAGGCCGTCGCGACGGGGATCGTGTTCTTCGTCGATGAGCATGTAGACCGAGCCGTCTTCGGTCAGCAGACCGACCGGTTGCCCGTTGCGGACGCACTTCTGTCCGCAATCACGGTGCTTGTCGCCGTGCTTGCCGACTTGCAGGTAGCACGACATGTCGATCACTTCACCGATGACTGAGGTCGTTTTTCCTGCGACCGGCTTGCCCATGATCGACGATGTGACCGTGGTCACGCTCCACGGTTGATCGGCGGAACCCTTCTTGCCGACTTCGCCCGCCGGTGCCTTGTAGGTCCCCTTGGTCGGCGGAGACCAATCGGGAAACAGGATGCCCGCTCCCTTGGCCGCGGCCAGGCCGGCGACCAACAGCATCATCGCGGCCACCGTGGTGGCCGTACGCGTCATCCGTCGAATCGGTTGTCGTGTCATCTCAAACTCCTTCTTTCGATCAGTGGTCAATCGTTGTTTCGTGAAACGAGATTTCCGACAGAGGAACGTCTCTGCCAGCCGTCGATATTCATCCGCGGTGAGAATGTTAGCTGGCTCGGGGCAGGCTGAGAAGTATGGCGGGACAAGACGACGATCGGGTAGAGGGGACCGCGCGACTCGTGGCGCCGATCTAAAATTGACCATTGCAAAATGCAAATTGCAAATTGACGGTCACACGTGGATTCATCGATTCAGCGTCGTTACTGACGACGTCGCGACGGTCGATTTCAATTTGAGATTTGCAATTTGCATTGATCAATTTGCAATTGTTGCCGATGCGCGGCCCCCTCACACCCGGGAGGATGTCATGGCATGAACTGTTTCAGGTACCGACCGCTTTGCACGAGTGACGCCTTGCGGTTGGCGAGCGAACCTTCGTAGGCTCGATCTTCGACTTCGATGCAGACTGGGCCGCGATAGCCGGCGTCGCCCAAGGCCGAGAAGAACTGGCTCCAGTTCACGTCGCCGAGGCCCGGTAGCTTGGGTGTGTGATACTCGAGCGGGTGGGCCATGATGCCGACTTCGTCCAGCTGGTGCTGGTCGACACGGGCGTCCTTGGCGTGGACGTGAACGAATCTCGGAGCGAACTCGCGAATCGCCTTCACGTAGTCCATCATCTGCCAGACGCAGTGCGACGGATCGAAATTCAGGCCGAAGTGGTCACTCGGAATCTCCTCGAACATGCGCCGCCAGATCGTCGGCGTGGTGGCGAGGTTCTTGCCGCCGGGCCATTCGTCGCGCGTGAAGGACATCGGGCAGTTCTCGATCCCGATGCGCACGTCGCGGTCTTCGGCAAATTTCACCAGCGGCTTCCACGTCTTTTTGAAGCGCGGCCAGTTGTCGTCCACGGACTTTGCGCAATCCCGACCGACGAATGTGTTGATGACGCCGACCCCCAGCATCTCGGCCGCACGGATCACCTGCTTGATGTGTTCGATGTAGACCTGTGCCTCGGCGACGTCCGGGCACAACGGGTTCGGATAATATCCCAGTCCGCTGATGCTCACGCCGGCTGACTGCACGGTGTCGTTGATGCGAGCCGCGGCGTCTTTCGTCAACCCGACGACGTCCACGTGCGTGACTCCCGCGTACCGCCGCTCGGCCTTCCCTTTCGGCCAGCACATCAATTCGACACAGGCAAAATCCTCCGCAGCGGCGAACTGCAGGACCTCTTCCAGCGACAGGTCGGGGAGGATCGCACTGACGAAACCGAGTTGCATGATTGCATTCTGCCTTGGGTCACGGGTTGCTATTCTGTGCCTCCGGTACGAGGCCTCCGGTTGATGGTGTGGCACACTAACCCGAAGCGTAAGCGAGGGCAAGTTGCCGAACCGCCCTCGCTTACGCTTCGGGTTGGTATGCAAGCAATTGTTTGGCACCGCCGCGATGTTTGATAGTCGTCAGGGGAGAGCACGTCGATGGATCGAATCAAAGTCAAACTGGCGCTGCAGGCCGAGCCGACCGGTCAGGAAATTGAATCGCGCGGCTGGGTGCGGACGAAACGCGAATCGAAACAGGGGTTCGGGTTCCTCGAACTCAACGACGGCAGTTGCCTGAGCAATTTGCAGATCGTCGTCGATGCCAGCGTTGTGCCAGATGGCGAAGCGCTGCTGAAGCAGATCACGACCGGCACCAGCATCGGCGTGCAGGGCAAACTCGTCGCATCACCGGCCAAGGGACAGAAGGTCGAACTACAGGCGACGCGCATCTGGATTTATGGCCTCGCGGACGGCAAGACGTATCCGCTGCAAAAGAAGGGGCACAGCTTCGAGTTTTTGCGGGAGATCGCCCACCTGCGGCCGCGAACGAACTCGTTTGGAGCGATGGCCCGTGTGCGCAACGCGCTGTGCGCGGCGATTCACGAGTTCTTCCAGTCGCGCGGATTCTTGTACATCCACACGCCGATCATCACGACGAGCGACTGCGAAGGGGCCGGACAGATGTTTCGCGTGACAACGCTGGACGTGGCGAAGTTGCCGCGCGTCGCACGCTCAAACTCCCCTCTCCCTCCGGGAGAGGGAGCAAGCGCCGATGACATCGACTGGTCGCAGGATTTCTTCGGCAAGCCGGCGTCGCTCACGGTCAGCGGGCAGCTCGAAGTCGAAACTTTCGCCTGTGCCACGGGCGACTGCTACACGTTCGGCCCGACCTTTCGCGCGGAGAACTCGAACACGGCCCGACACCTCGCCGAGTTCTGGATGGTTGAACCAGAGATGCCGTTCTTCGAGTTGGTCGACAATATGGGCCTGGCCGAAACGTTTATTCGCACGATCCTCCAGCAAGTGCTCGACCGCTGCGCCGAGGACATGGCATTCTTCAACGAGCGGATCGACAAGACGGTGCTGGCCACGCTGCGGAACATCATCGACCACGACTTCATCCGCCTGCCGTACACCGAGGCGATCACGATCCTCGAATCGTGCGGACAGGCATTCGAGTTCCCCGTCAAATGGGGCATCGACTTGCAGTCCGAGCACGAACGATTTTTGACCGAGCAGCATTTCAAACAGCCGGTCATCCTGTTCGATTACCCGCGGACCTTGAAGCCGTTTTACATGTGGTGCAACGACGACGGCAAAACGGTCCGGGCGATGGATGTGCTGGTGCCACGGGTCGGCGAGATCATCGGCGGAAGCCAGCGCGAAGATCGGTACGATGTGCTGGTCGAACGTTTGAAAGAATGCCACCTCAACCCCGACGATTACTGGTGGTACCTCGACCTGCGGCGCTACGGATCGGTGCCGCATGCCGGGTTCGGTCTGGGTTTGGAACGAGCGCTGCTCCTGCTCACCGGGATGGCGAACATCCGCGACGTGATCGCTTTCCCGCGAACCCCCAAGAACGCCGACTTCTGATCCTGCCGCAAGTGTTTCGTCCCGGCAACCTACCGGCACGATTGATCCGAAACGTCGGCACGTTCGGTCACGATCGTCGCGGACGAACAAACCGCTTGCATCACCCCGAACGACACGTAGAATTGAGCCTGTCCGTGGTTCCACACGGCGATAAGTTCCACCTGTCGTCATCCTGCGGAACGTGCCGCGCCAAACACCTAACCGGAATGTTCGCATCCTGACGCGCCGTCAAAGTCTGCTTGCTTTCGCTGGTCGTCGCGGTCGAAATAGTGAGAGCGAATCAGAATATCCCGTGGGATCACGCAATCAGTCGTCAATTACTCGGAGACACCCCGATGGGCAAGAAGTACCTCAGCATTGAAGAAGTCGCGGATTTGCTGGGCGTCGCACCGAGTGACGTCACCCGGCTGCGAGAGAAGGGGGAGATCCGCGCCTTTGCCGATCGTGGGAACTGGAAATTCAAGCCCGAAGATGTCGAGCAACTCCAGCGCACACGGCAATTCGATTCCGATCCCGCCGTGCCACTGGCGAAACCATCGAGCGACGATTCCGTGTTGTCTGATGATGAGGAACTCAGCGAGCAGCCCACCATCATTCGCAAATCTCCCAAAGGGGGAACGTCGGACAGCGACGTGCGGCTGATGACCGACAACCTCCTGCCGGACGAGGACGATGAGATCGGGGTGCCGCTCTCCGATTCCGATAGCGACGTTCGACTGGCGACGGAGAAACCCACTGGCAAGGATCCGGGAAGCGACAGCGACGTGAAACTCGTCGGTCCGGGCGACTCGTTGAGCGACGTGAAGCTCGTGGACGAGAAGGATCCCGGCGAATCGGACAGCGACGTCAAACTCACAAGTGAAATGCCCGACTCCGACAGCGACGTCAAGTTGGCTGGCATGGAGGATTCTGACAGCGATGTCAAACTGAGCCTCGACAGTTCCGACAGCGATGTGCGGCTGTCTGCCAGCGCCAACGTTCTCGACGAAGACAGTGACAGCGACGTGCAACTGTCTGGGGCGGGCAGTTCGAAAAAGAGCCTCTCATCCGACCGCAGCGACAGCGATGTGCGGTTGATCCCCGAGTCGAAACCGAAATCGTCCAAGATCACCAAGAAAGACGCTGGCAATCAGCAAGGGACGGTCGCCGAGTTGCGTCTCCCCGAGCCCGACGAAGCGGGCGGAGATGAAACGGTGACGTTCTCGCTGGGCGATGAGGAGGAAGCACCCACCAACGATGAAGGTTCCTCGGTGCTCGAAGATGACAGCGGGATCAGCCTCGGAGGTGACAGCGGCATCGCTCTCGACCATGTCGACGACAGCGGAATTTCACTCGACCACGACAGTGGAATCTCGCTGGACAGCGATAGCGGTATCTCCCTGGTCGCAGGAAGCGACGTGGTCAAGAAGAGCAAGTCCGACGTCAAGAAGGCCGCGGCCAAAAAGAAAAACGCGGACGACCTCGGCGGCACCATTCCGATGATGGATGCGCCCATGATGAGTGACGACGAAGGATCGGCCACGCAGTTGGAAATCCCGCTGATGGCGCAGGGGGAGGACGACTCGGGCGACTTCCAGTTCGAGAACAAGGAACTCGACGATAGTGGCACCACGAATGTCATCAATCTGGATGACGAAGAACATGCCGACGAATACGGCGCCACGATGGTGAAGAAGAAGGGGGCCGACGACGAAGACCTGCTCGACGAAGGCATGTTCGGTGAAGAACCTCAGGACGAAATTGAAGTGGCCGAGGATGTCGTGGGTGAAGACGACGAACTCGAACAGATGGATGTGCTCGGAGCCACCGACGATGATTTCGGCGGCGAAGTCGAATCGGGTGAGAGTTCGGCCGATTTCGAATCACCCGTGGTGGCTCGCGGCGTACCCGCTCCTGTCGAATACGAATGGGGCACGGGGACGTTTGTGGGCCTCGTGTGTGCCACCGTGCTGCTGATCGTGACCGGAACCGTGATGGTCGATCTAATCCGCAACATGTGGCACGCCGACCCCAATCGCATCAATCCCGTCAGCGGTGGCCTCCTGGACGCACTGAAGGGAATGTTTAGCTGAGTCGAGTCGCACCGAAATGATCGACACGCCCCGCGGTTTATTCGTGCGCACATACCAACCCGAAGCGTCAGCGAGGTACCTGGTCAAAAGTCCTCGCTGACACTTCGGGTTGGTGACTTTGATATCCGCGGGAATGTGACTCGGCACTCGCTCACAATTCCTGCCTTCACGTCTGGCACATTCCGCCGCAGTTCGCGATTCGCTGGTGTGGCCGAACCGCCGACTTCGGCAATCTCTGCCCGTCACTCTTCCCGGTTGCATTTTCCCGTGGCCTCCGCGGAAAAAACTGGCAAGAACCTCTAGGCACGCCGCTGGTCGAGGGGCTATAAGCCGGACCTCAACGTCAGGCCTCGGGTTTGTTGGCAGCGGGAATCGCCGACGGTCGGATCGCTCGACGTTGCACCTCTCTCAGCAAATCCAAATTCAAATTGTCCAACTTCGGACCCTCGTCAACACAGCGACGAGGTTCGCGTGACGTGGCGGTTCACGGGACCGGCTGGTGCCATCCCCGAACCAGGTGCCACTGCGGGCCTTGGCGGCGTGGTTCCCAGAGAAAGGAGTCTTCTGTCATGTCCCTGCCCCATGCCGGACGGATCACCCTGTTGTGTGCGTTCAGCCTGACGTTGATCAGTCAGGTGGGATGCAATCTGGTGCCGCGCCGGCAACTGTCGCAGGCGCAGCTCCGCACGCAGCAGATGTACGGCCAGAATCGATCGATGGCCCAGTCGCAATCTCAACTCGCAGCCGACAACGCCCAGTTGCAACAGCAGCTCAGCGACGCGAATGCCAGCCGCGAACTGCTTCAGCAGCGGTTGGCCAACGCGCAGGGAGAAAGCTCCGAGCTGAAGGCGCGGTACGCCGGCTTGCTGAAGAACAAGTGTCCTCTCTCGTCCGGCGCGACGCAGGCGTTTGAGGACTTGCAGCGGAAGTATCCTGACTTCCAGTTTGATCCGCAGACCGGCGTGAGCAAGCTCTCGTCCGACCTGCTGTTCGCATCGGGAAGTGCCGAGATCACCGATGCGGCTCTGCCCAAACTGCGGGACATCGCCAACATCCTGAACCGTGGCGACTCGCAGGAACTCAACCTGCTCGTGGTCGGCCACACCGACGACACGCGGGTGGTCAAGCCAAACACCAAGGCTCAGCACCTCGACAACTGGGGCCTGTCCACCCACCGCGCCAACGCCGTCTTGCGAGCCTTGTCCAAGGATGGCATCAAGGACAAGCGCATGGGCTCGGCCGGCTATGGCCCGCACCAGCCAATCGTTCAGAATTCGAACGATGCCAACCGGGCGAAGAACCGACGCGTGGAAATCTTCGTCCTGGCCCCCAATGCCTCACTCGCCGGCTGGGAACCCGACCTGCGACGATAGCCCCGTACGTCAGGCTTTCCAGCCTGACCCGTCAAACACGCCCGCAGCCCGGTGATCACAGATCACCGGGCTGCTTTTTTGTGGGAA
>JACRIH010000499.1 GCA_016235885.1 Planctomycetales bacterium
GGGCGGCGTTAGCCCCCGGACAAATCGGCTATCGAATGAGGTCCGGGAGCTAACGCCGCCCGGCTCGCCGACACAATTTGAGGGAGAGAGAGACCGCAAGCGGGGTTCGTCGCCATCTCGGCCGCTGGCCGGACTGACCGCGATGCTCCGCAAGGAGTTCTCGCACATCCGCCGCGAGCCGGCGACATTGTTTTTCATGCTCGTCGTGCCGGTGCTGCAGACGCTGATCTTCGGCTACGCGATTCAACTAAATGTCGAGCACATCCCGACCGTCGTGTATGACCTCGACGGCCGGCGGCAGGCGCGCGAGTTGATCGAGGCGTTCCAAAACACCCGCACGTTCACGGTGGTCGATCGAGTCTACGATGAAGAATCATTCCGGCGGGCACTCACGTCGGGGCGAGCCAAGGTCGGCGTGCGCGTGCCGCCGAATTACTCGGACCATCTGTTGCGCGGCAAGCAGACGCAGGTGCAGGTGCTGATCGACGGCAGCGATTCGACCGTGGCCACGACGGCGCTGCACGCGGCCAGCCTGCTGGGGACGGCGCATTCGGTACACATCACGCGAGGCTTTGCCGAATCGCTCCCCTCCGCCCCGTCGCGCGACCCGGCGGGGCACGTGGCCATGCCGGTCGAGGTCCGCCCCCGGCTGCTCTACAACCCCGACCTCGAAAGCTCGCACTTTTTCGTACCGGGACTCGTCGGGATCATCATGCAACTCGTGACGCTGTTTCTCACGTCCTTCGCCATCGTCCGCGAGCGCGAGCACGGGACGCTCGAACAACTGTTTGTCACGCCCGTGGGCAAGCTGGGGCTGCTGCTCGGCAAGCTGATTCCGTACGCACTGGTCGGCGGGTTGGAGATGTTGATCGTCCTGACCGTGATGGTGTTCGTGTTCGGCGTCCCGATTCACGGCAGCCTGACGTTGCTGTTCGCTCTGGCCAGCATGTTTCTCGTGTGCGCCCTGAGCCTCGGCCTGCTCGTCTCGACGTTCGCGAAGACGCAACTCCAGGCGATGCAATTCGCCTTCCTGCTGATGCTCCCGTCCGTCCTGCTGTCGGGCTTTGTGTTCCCGCGCGAAGAGATGCCACTGCCGATCTACTGGATGTCGTTCGCGATCCCGGCGACGTACTTCGTGGAAATTCTCCGCGGGATCGTCCTCCGCGGCGCCGACCTGCTTGACCTGCTGCCACAAATCGCCGGCTTGACGATCACCTGCGTCATCATCTTCACGCTCAGCATGGCTCGCTTCCGGAAGCACCTGGCGTAGGGTGGGACCAGCTCGCAAAGCGAGCGCAGGCCCACCGTTTTCTGTTTCTGGTGGGCCTGCGCTGCGCTGGTTCCACCCTACCGCCTGCCGTCTACCGTCTTGACAAACATTTGTGCGGATGACAATTTGCGCCAACACACCGAGCGGAACGTCCTCGCGAAACGGAATGTGCTTCCCCGCGTTCCGCATACTCAACTGTTAGATGCAAAATGAACTCAGCAGCCCATTCCAGGTTTGAGCTGTTCGCACAGGAGTTCGTTCGCAAGTATTGGGAGACGGTCAAGAGTGGTGCTTTCCCGATGCCACCGAATGAGCCTGTTGAGGAAACTGTCGAGGAGTTGCTTTCTGACGTTTCACACGAAACAGAGTTGAAACCTGCTTCGGCATGCGGTGGACCTTTGTATGTCCTCCGCATGATGAGCACGCACGGGGCTTGGTGGCTCTTCACTTTCCGAGACAGCGGTCGGGCATGGGAGATCGTTGGGGCATCAGCCCCCTCCGACAACGAGACGCCACACGAGCTTTTGGGGCCTGTTTACTCGCAGTATTTCAAGCCATTTCTCCGCCACGTTACAGAAGCCGCGAATGACACACTCGTCAGCGCCATCGAAACGAAGGGGGTTCCCAAGGACACGGCGGGTGTCGTGGCCGTTGCCTGTTCCGCGCTGGGTTGTTTGGGATGGCTGCTCGTCGTCGTGTGGCTGCGGACTCCGGATCAGGGAGAGCAGTTGGCAAGGTTCTTTGAAGCCCTGGCGAACGTCTTGAAACTGTCGGTCATCGGGGGCGTCAGCGTCCTGCTGTCGTTGATCGGTCTTTGGCTGGGACGAAAGACAGCCCGGAAGGGACATCGTTCTCTGGCGCGGGCCAGTGTCAGTCTGGCTGTCTTGGGACTGGTGATCGCGCTGGTTGTGGTGATCGCCAGGTTGCCGGGAGCGCTGCGGGTGCTCAATGGGTGACAACGCCAAGGCGCAACGGAACGCAACTGTCACGCTCTGAGCCTGCGAAAGAATTCCGCCACCCCGCTTGGGGCTAGTCTATTGAATGGGGGCCCGACACGCCGTGGCGGGACATGTTGTGGCCGCCCTGTGGGGCGGCCACAACATACGGTGTCACGGAGGGCCACCGCCACATTAAATCAACAAGCCGCTTGTCGGGGTGGTTCCCGCGCTTTTGCGCTACCAGATTCCTCGGGAAATCCGAGTAGCGCAGGAGCGCGGGAACCACTGGGGCAAGCCCTGTGGCGGAATTCTTTCACAAGCTCGGAGCGTGATGGCTACGCAGGCAAAAGAATGCCAGCAACAAGGTGCGATTCAACTCAGGCCGCGACAGGCTTGAACCAGTCCTACTGCCGGGCAACCCACGGAGTTCCCAGCGGTTGAGCCGCCTTTTGTTCGCCGTAGCTGCCCCCTTTGGCACCGGAAGGATTGGGACCGAAAAACCGGGGATCGTCGGCTGGTTCGGACGCGGGTTGATAACGCACGTCCACGGACAATCGCACGCGGCCGGTCGGCGAATGATTGTCGAGCGAGCCGTGCATCGTGAAGCCGCCGAAGATGACCACATCGCCCGGTTGAAATTGAGCTGTCAGCAGCCGGGTCTGTCGAGATTGCACGAACTCCAACGTGCCGCTCGCGGATGATTGATAGGCGGCGTCCTGCGCGGCGGCAAACGCCTGCGGATCGCCACCCAACCGCGCCGAGCGGATCGGACCGATCAGGTCGTTGAAGCGGTGCGAATGCTCGACCACCGCCAGCGGTCCGTCGCAGCGGGGAATCTCTCCCAGTGGAATCCAGCAGGTGACGATCTGCGACGCACCGCCAGCGAAGAACGGGTAGTCGTAATGCAGGTTGGTTGCGTTGCCCACCGATGCCGGCCGCAGAAACAGGTAATCGTGCGGACGGGCGGCAGTGTCAAACAACATCGCGGCCAGTTCTCGGAGCCGCGGCCCGTGTGTCACGCGCCGCAACGCCGGACCTTCGCTGACGGATTTCCAGAACGCTCCCAGATTGTCGGCCAACTCCTGACGCCGGCTGACTCCGGTCGCGATGCCCGCTTCCACCGGAGACTGGATCTCGCCCATCTCGGCGAGCCGGATGAAGACTTCTTTTCTTGCGGCCAAAACTTCTTCGCGCGGCAGGGCGTCGCGCAGGAATACGTAGCCGTGCTCGGCAAAACTGTGCCGCAGGGCCGTTGGATTGGTCAGGAAAGGCGTTGAGTCGGTCAACGGACCCACGAATTCCGGCGGGACGGGGAGTTGTTGCGTGCGGCAGTCAAGCATGGGGTGTCTCCATATTCAATGCGATCACGTTGGCAGCACCGCCGTCGATGGGGATCGTGCAACCGGTGACGTAAGCGGCGGCATCGCTCGCGAGAAAGACCACGACGCCGGCCACGTCTTGCGCGTCGCCCCAGCGACGCAGCGGCACGCGCTCCAGAACTTTCGCCGAGCGGTGCGCGTCGTTCTGCAAGGCGTGCGTCATGGGCGTCCGAATCCAACCCGGCGCGACGGCGTTCACGCGGATGCCGTGCTGGCCCCACTCAGCAGCGAGATCGCGAGTCAGCGCCACGATGCCCCCTTTCGTCATCGCGTAAATGGCACCGCCGCGCCCGAGACCAACGAGGCCGCCTCCCAGGGCCGACACGTTGATGATGCTGCCTCGCTGTTGAGCCAGCATCACCTTGCCCACCGCACCGGCCATTTGGAAACAGCCGACGAGATTCACGTCGAACACTTCGGCGAGATCCTTCGAGTTGTAGTTCGTGGGGTCTCCGCGTCGGTGGATGCCGGCATTGTTCACCAGAATGTCGATCCGACCAAACTGCTCCGCGATCCGGTGGACACAGGCATCAACCTGATCTCGGTCACGGACGTCACACGCCAACCCGATGGCTTCTTGTCCGGTCTCGTTGGTCAGTTGCTTTGCCGCCGCGACCACGGCGTCCAATTGAAGATCCAACACAGCGACCGCTGCCCCCTGCTCAGCCAATGCGAGCGAGATGGCTGCGCCCAGTCCTTGTACTCCTCCAGTGACGACAGCCACTCGGCCCGTCAAATCAAACGTCGTGGTCATTCGCACTCGTCCGATCGGCAATCAGCAGGAATGAATCGATTGTCATCGGCCTTCCGAATTTCAGCCCCAACGGGGCGAGATTCTATAGCCCAGGGCGCAGCCCTGGGTTTCGGATGCCAAACGATGTGTCAGCCCCAACGGGGCGAAATTCCCGCACGTCAACCATGATATCGCGCCCCGTTGGGGCTTCACATCAATCGTCCGATTGATACCCAGGGCTGCGCCCTGGGCTATCGGATCTGTCCCCGTTGGGGCCAAGATAGGGATGTCGGTGACACCCGAATGAATTTACCAATGTGCGCCATTCATCGGCCACAAGGGCCGTAGCTACCGCCCTTGTGGCGGACTGGCGAGAAGTCGCGTGGTCACACAGGCGGCTGAAACAGTTCCAACGTGTAGTCGTCCGGATCATAGAAATAAACCACCAGGCCGCCAGCGTTCGGCCCCGCCGTGATCACGACTGGCTCGGACTTGAACCGCACTCCTCTGTCCTGGAGGTCGGCATAGCAGCTTCGCAAATCGTTGACGGTCAGGCAGAGGTGACTGTTCCCCGGCCGGTTGGTCGCCGTCTCGGCAGCCGGTCCGGCGTGGTTCATGTATTGCACAATTTCCAGCGACTGTTGGCTCTCCGGCGCGACTTTGAACGACGCCACGCTGAGGACCACTCCGGGGTAGCCGGTCTGCAACGCCACGTAATCGTTGTCCACGTGCGGTCGGCGGCGATGCAACGTCATCCCCAGCACATCGCGATAAAACACGATCGACCGCTCGATGTCGGCCACCGTCAACCCAAGATGATGCAAGTCCCGCAGTCGCCAACCGTGAGTTTTTGTTAGGGGTTCGTTCGCCTGATCCATGCTGCTGCTCCAACGTGATGACTCTGAAGCCGGTGAGGCAGAGCGAAGGGAGCGGGAGTCGTTTTCGTGCTGGGCACCGATACCCAATTGCAATCCGGCTTCCAGCACGAAAA
>JACRIH010000495.1 GCA_016235885.1 Planctomycetales bacterium
AGTAGAGAGACGAGAGTCGAGAGTCGAGAGTGAAAACCGACGCGACCGATTCGTCCCCCACGACTCTCGACTCTGGACTCTCGACTCACTGGCGGCTGAAGCGGCTGCACAAACTCATCATGACCTCCGCCGTCTACCGCCAAGCCTCGCGGCGCACGCCCGATGCCGAACGCGTCGACCCCGACAACCGTCTGCTCGCCCGCATGTCCGTCCGACGTCTTGAAGCGGAAGCCGTCCGCGATGCGATCCTCACCGTGAGTGGCAAGCTGAACCCAAAGCACTTCGGTGCGCCCGTCCCCATCATGCTCGACGAAGACGGGCAGGCCGTGGTCGGAATTGAAAACCTCAACGGCGAGAATCGGCCGGACAAACTGATCCCGCTGGGCGGCGAAGAATTCCGTCGCAGCGTGTACGTGCAGGTCCGCCGCAGCCGGCCGTTGGGAGTCATGGAACCGTTCGACCTGCCGCCACTCGAACCCAACTGCGAAGTCCGCAGCGCCTCGACCGTCGCACCGCAATCCTTGCTGCTCATGAACAACGAGTTCGTCGTCGAACAGGCCGAGCACTTCGCCGACCGCGTGCGAAAGGAAACGGCCGTCGTTGTGGCCGGTCTCCCGACTGAGTCATCGCCTGTTGTGGCACGGTCTCCCGACCGTGCCACGAACTTGACCGAAGGTCTCAAGGAAGGGAAGGGAGACCTGCGGTCGGACGCTCCGGCGGGGTCAGGAGACCCGCGCCGAACCGAGCTGGCCGACCTGCCCGTGCAACTCCGTCTCGTCTGGCGAATCGCGTTCGGTGTCGAACCGTCTCCTCCGGAACTCGATGCCGCCGTCGCGTTCGTCAACCAACAAACCGAGGTCTACAAAGCCAATCCCCCGAAGGGAACCAAACCCGAATCGTTCGACCCGTCCCGTCAGGCGCTGGCCGCATTGTGCCACGCGCTGCTGAGTTCCAACCGGTTCTTGTATGTGGACTGAACGCTGTGAACCGTGAATTACAACAGAGAATTGACATCGCGAGCGCCGTGCAGGACTCGTTGAATGACGACGCCCGTGTCCGTGGCGCGGTGGTAGATCACGTAGTTGCCAACCGGGAAGCTACGCAGCCCCGGCCGGATTTCGTCGCGAGGTTCGCCGATCAGCGGCTGGCGACCAAGCATTTCGAATCACTCGGTCAGCCGGTCCATCGTGCGGTCGGCGGCGGGAATGTTGTTTCGTGCGATGTATTCCCAGATCGCCAACAGGTCGTCTCTGGCGGCTTCGGCAAGCGAGTATCGTGGCATCAGCCGGCCTGTTCAGCTTGCAAGTGACGACGGCCCTCGACTTTGATTTCCTCCATGAATCGTCCAAGTTCTTCATCGCTGTTCAGAGTGGTACATCTGCCGGCAGCCACTTGGGCATCGGCAAGATCAATGGCGTCGCGCAATTCGGCCAAGCGTTGCTCTCGCATGAATCGCACGGCAGAGCAGACAGCCTCGTCCGGGGTAGAGTACCGTCCTGTCGCGACTTCTTTTTGAACAAACCGTTCGAGGTCAGGAGTGAGGGTAATCGACATGCTTGAGCTTCCTCAACAAGAGTCATTGGCGGCGGCAGCCTATCAGTCCGCCACGGTCAGGGGCAATTCAAACTCTTGGGGCAACCGCCGTTCATTCCTTGCCACGAACGGCCTCGGTGTCGGATCGGTCGCGCTGGCGTGGATGTTGAATCAGGAGCGATTGCTCGCGGCGCCGGCGCGGCCGGAGTTGGAGAAGAAGAGTTTCGATGTCACACCCAAGGCGCCGGAAGCGGCTCCGCGGGCGACGGCGATGATTTCGATGTTCATGCAGGGGGGGCCGAGTCATCTCGATTTGTTTGACCCCAAGCCCGAGCTGTCGAAGCTGGATGGGAAACCGTTTCCCGGCGAAATCAAGTACGACAACGCGGCCGAAGCCAGCTCGAAGGTGCTCGGCTGCCCGTGGCGATTCGACAAGTGCGGCCAGTCGGGGGCGGATGTCTCGGAGTTGCTGCCGCATTTTGCGGGGATCGTGGACGACGTCACGATCATTCGTTCGATGCACACCGACGTGAACAATCACGGCCAGTCGATTCACGCGATGAATTCCGGGCAGATCGCGCCCGGCCGGCCCGGCTTGGGGAGTTGGCTGACGTACGGGCTGGGAGCCGAATCGCAGAACCTGCCGGCGTTCGTCGTGCTGACCGATCCCGACGGGTTGCCGGTCGAGGGGGTTCGCAACTGGACGAACGGCGGGCTGCCGTCGCTGTTTCAGGGAACGGTCGTGCGGCCACGTGAGCCGCGGATCCTCAATCTTGATGCCCCGGCCACGCTCGCGGGGGCGGCTCAAGAAAAGTACCTCGGCTTCCTCGGCGAACTGAACCAACAGCATCTCGAACAACATCCGGGCGAACTCGACCTGGAAGCCCGCATTCGCAGCTACGAGTTGGCCGCGCGGATGCAGACCGCCGCGAAAGAGGCGCTCGACGTGTCGCAGGAAACCGAGGCGACTCAGAAGCTGTACGGCATCGACCAACCGGCAACTCGCGAATATGGATTGCGGTGCCTGATCGCACGGCGGCTGGTCGAGCGCGGCGTGCGGTTCGTGCAGCTTTTCACGCGCTACCAGTTCTGGGATCACCACGGCAACATTTTGAAATCGCTCCCGGCTTCGTGTCTGAAGACCGACAAACCGGCCGCCGGTTTGGTGACCGACCTCAAACAACGCGGGCTGCTCGACACGACGCTCGTCCACTGGGGGGGCGAAATGGGACGCCTGCCGGTCGTTCAAAATGAAAAGAACATCGGCCGCGATCACAACACGTACGGCTTCACGATGTGGCTCGCCGGCGGCGGTGTGAAGGCTGGGTTGACTCACGGCAATACCGACGAGTTCGGCCATCGCGCGGCCGAGAACAAAGTCAGCCACACCGATTACCACCGCACTCTGCTCCAGTTGTTCGGAATTGATGCGGCTCAACTCTCGTACGCCCGCGGCGTGCAAAAACTCGCGCTGGTCGATGCGTCGGCAGGTCGTGTGGTGCAGGAAATCCTGGCCTGACATCAGATGTTGATGCGAGATTCTGAGAGCATCGACATCCGCCTCCCGTGGATAATGGGTCGGTTTGCTGTGGCATACGCCACA
The DNA here is from genome assembly GCA_016235885.1 of Planctomycetales bacterium. Lineage (GTDB taxonomy): Bacteria > Planctomycetota > Planctomycetia > Planctomycetales > Planctomycetaceae > JACRIH01. The sequence goes on from JACRIH010000495.1 coordinate 3,137, forward strand.
ATCACGCTCAGTCTGGCCCGCCATCCTTCCGTGACGATTGTTGACAATCTTGAAATCTTTGACCATTCGGGATTGATGAAACTGTGGCATTGACGGCATGATCCCGGCCGTGGGGCGCGATCCATCAGCCGTGGTTTTCAATGAGGAGTTCGATCATGTGCAGTCAGTTCAGATTATCGTGTCTCGCCCTGGCCGCTTTGTCCGTTGCGTTTTCTGGAAACGTGGCGTGGGCGCAACATCATCACGGTGGGGGTTCCGCGCATTCCCACGGTGGTGGAGGCGGTGGTAGCGTGCATCATCATGGGCACTCGTCACCGGGGTATGGCGGTTACGGCTCGCGTTACGGCGGCTCGGGTTTTGGATTCAGTTTCGGTGGCTCGGGTATTGGATTCGGATACCGATCGGGCGTGGGTAACTACTACGGACCCGGACTGTCGAACTACGGTTACTACAACTCCCGGCCGTATGTGCAGCCGTACTACTACTCGCAACCGGGCATCGTCGTTCCACAGCAGGTATATGTGACCCCTTCCTACTCCTACATTCCGGCCGAACCGCGGTACGATGGTGGCGAAATACTGCTGTTCAATCCTGCGGGGTCTGAAGGGCCGGTGGACTACGCCCTGAACGGTTACCGCTACGCGATCAAGCCGGGTGAATCACAAAAATTCCGGAACGATCGCCACTGGGTGATCGCCATCCCGCGCGGTGCCACCGGAGACCCGGAAGCGCTCTACACGCTGTCCACGGGACGGTTCAAGTTCAAGAAATCGGACAAGGGTTGGGATGTTGTCTCGGTTGAGGAATCGGCTCCCGTGGCTCAACCCACCGACGGGCGACCCGCCCCACCAGCTCCGACATCCATCGACAGCAAGCCCGCGGAAGTGAAGCCGGCCGGCACGCCGACGCTGATCCTTCCGAAACCGGCGACGCCGTAAGACTCGCGCAAATCACACACGTTGCCTCGCAGGCTGTCGTCGCCGAATTCACCAGAATTGGGATTGCGTGTTCACACACGAGTTGAATTCTGGTGGATCGAGCGATGGCTGAGTTCAGTCGTGTCGTCCGTCCTCTTCGATTTCCGGGACGTGCGTGAACGCGATGCGATTGGGAATTTGCGCTCGCGAGCCGCGCATGCCGGCGAAACGGACCGAATCGACACCGAATTTCCGTTGAACCTCGTCCATTGCCTGCGAGAGTGTCCGCAGCTTGTGGTCTGCTTCAAACAGCGGCGGGGCCATGTTGCGGTCGTGGACGAGGTCCGACAGCACCACGCCGACATGCAGCGGCGCGCCGGGCGGCTTGCCTTCCCACAGATCGTTCGTCGCGCGAACGAGGGTCAGCGTGTCCTGACAGGGAGTCAGTCCGTGTCGAGTCTGCCACGACGAGCCGTGCAAAAACCGCACGCTGATCGAAATCGAACCGGCCCAGTAGCCATACGAACGCAATCGGGCGGCGGCCTTGTCGACGAGGCGGAGCAGAACCACCTGTGCTTCGGAGTCGCATCGCGATTTGGGAGGCAGCACATGCGAATGGCCGATCGAGCGGCGATGCGTTGGCGGCGCGGGAACGTCTTCGCCCCGGAGCAATCGCCACCATGTTTCGCCGATCAGACGGCTCCCCCAGATCGCCGCGAGGTCCGTCACCGACAGCCCGATCAATTCCGGGACGGTGTTGATCTTCGCTCGACGCAGCCGCTGTTCCATGCGCGAACCGATGCCGGGGAAGTCTCGCAACTGGAGCGAGTACAATCGGTCGGGCAGTTCCTCCGAGCGAATCACCGTCAGCCCGTCCGGCTTCTGCATGTCGGACGCGACTTTGGCCAGCAGCCGGTTGGGAGCCAGACCGATCGAGCAGCGAATGTATGATCCCAACTCGTGCCGAATCGCCTCTTTGATCCGCTCGGCGATGTGAGTTGCCTGCTCGGGTTCCTGCTCACCATGCCACAAGCGGCAGGCCAGTTCGTCGATGGACAGTACGGCCTGCACCGGCTGGCACGAATCCACCACTTCGATCAACCGGTGGTGAGTCTTGATGTAGAGTTCGTGCCGCGCTTCAACGACTCGCAAGTCGGGGCAGAGCCGCCTGGCTTCGCGGACCATCGTGCCGGTTTTGATTCCGAACCGCTTGGCTTCGTAACTGGCCGCGATGCAGCAGGTCGTCTCCGCCATGACCGGCACCACGGCGACGGGTCGCTCCCGCAACTCCGGTCGAAGCTGTTGCTCGACCGACGCAAAGTACGAATTCATGTCCAGAAACAAGTACCGCAGAGGCATGATGAATTCGGCAGGTGGATCACGGCCAGACCGTCTGGAAACGGCCACCATGATAACATGCTGGCGACGCCTGTCAGCAGTCTGAATTCCTGCCACATCGAGATGTGAGGTCGAAGCACAGGGGGGTGACGGACGATCAAAATTCGCCAACCACTTCGTGACCAGCTCGGCTCCCGAGACTCTGCCACGTTTTGAGATTGACCGTGTCACTCATGAACTGGACATGGCCATCGGCAAAGAGGGCGTGGACACCGCCAACATGCCGGCTCCGGGCGGTCACATTCAATGAGAGGCGGTCCCACCAGAAGTTCGTTCGGTTGCTGTGCGGCAGCCCACCACGACAGTCCACGTCCGGGTCATTCGGCGTGCGCAGATGGTTGTACATCGAATGTCCTGGTGCTCCGTACAACCATCGGCTGCCGCGAGTCTGCTGCAATGCCAGTCCCGCACCGTGACACTGCGAAGCATAATTCGTGAGTTCAGGGCCACTCGTCGAGTTGTTGTTCCCTTGCGTCAGAACGAAACCATTCGTGAGACTGACACCGTCCCAGACGGTTGGCCCTCCTGTGTCGGCCTTGATCGTCTCGCTGATACAAATTGTCTGGCTGGAACCATCGAGGATCGAAGCGAAACGAACCCACGAGTTCTCGAAGAAGACCCCCGTCACCGGCACCGCACCGGGATTCCTCGGAGAAACGGGATAGGTCGTTCCCGTGTTCAGCGGATAATTGTGTACGGCGCTATTCACGATGACTCCGTTGACAACGTTCGATTGCAGAATCTGAGACGAATCGCTCGGACAAAGAAAGAACGGGATGGTTTGGCTCAAGGCTTTCCCATTCATCGCCGGGTCATCGGGGTCGGCGTTAAAATTGACCTGATTGTAGAGGGACATCGCTTCCAAGTACGGCAGCAGATGTGGGTACGCCGAAAAGCAGCGACCCGCACCGTCCACATCGCTCCGCATGCGTCCGGGAGGAAGCGTGTTGTGGGCATCATGGTAGTTGTTGAGGGCCAATCCAAGCTGTTTGAGATGGTTCCGGCACTGCGTGCGTCGGGCGGCTTCGCGAGCCTGTTGGACCGCCGGCAGCAACAAAGCAATCAGCACAGCGATGATTGCAATGACTACCAGCAACTCAAGCAACGTGAATCCACGGCGGTTTGTCAGACGAGGCACGAAGATTCTCCAACGAAAACGCTTTCCGACGTCCGAGCAATCGGCACCTGCGATCATTCGTTGGCCTGCTCCGCTTGACTGACCGGTTGTTCGGCGGACCCTTTCATTCCGTCAATCAACACGAACACTTCGTCCAAGCAGTCCTTGAACAAGTCGCCGATCAGCAGATCAGTGAGGTAGCCTTTGTAGTGCGGATACTTCTTCACGAACCGTCCAAAGCTGAACCCGTCGTAAAACTCGCAGACCAGCCGTCGCATGCGGTCCATGCCGCGCACGAAATCGGGTTCCCACTTGCCGAGCTGTGCCGCCGATGTATCGCCGCTCGCCAGACCTTCCACCACGGCGTCGGCGGCGAGCTGGCCCGACTTCAACGCCAGCAAGACGCCGGACGAGTAGAGCGGGTCGAGGAACCCGAACGCATCTCCCACCAAGACCCAGCCGTTTCCGGCGGCGTGTTTTGACCGATACGAGTATTCCTTCGCGGCGAAGAATTCTGTCACGCGTTTGGCGTTTGCAATTCTTGGTTGTAGTCCCGGACAGCGGGCGACTTCTTCCTGATAGATCGTTTCATGATTCTTGTCCTGCCGGTTCTTGAACAGGTATTCGTAGCTGGCCACCACGCCCACGCTGAGGATGTCGTCGTGCAGCGGGATGTACCAGAACCAGCCGTTCTTGCCCTGCGTCTGCATGACCAGCGTGGCTCCCTCGTCGCGACCTGTGTCGCGGAAGGCTCCCTCCCAGTAGGTCCAGAGCGCGGCCTTCTTCAACAACGGATCCCACTCTCGCAGTCCGAGCCGGCTCATGATCATCGAACTCTGCCCGCTCGCATCGACGATGACCTGCGCCCGCACTTCGCGCTGCGATCCGTCTTCGTGTTGAACCGTGACGCCCATCGCCCGGTCGCCGTCGAACAAAACGTCCAGCACTCGCACGCCCTCGTGAACCTGCACGCCATGTTCCCGCGCATTCTCGAGCATCAGGTGATCGAACTCGCTGCGCCGCACCTGCCAGGTTTGAGAGCACTCGTGCGGCTTGTGGTCGACAAAATAGAACGGCTCCGACAGCCGCCCCTTGTCCGTCACAAACTGCACACTGTATTTCTTGACATAGTGGCTCCGCTTCATCTTCGGCAGCATGTTGAGTCGTTCGAGAATCCAATACGTCTCGGGGATCAACGACTCGCCGATGTGAAATCGCGGAAATCGTTCGCGCTCGAACAACGTCACGCGACGGCCTTGCTGAGCGATCAACGTCGCTGCCGTTGTTCCGCCGGGTCCGCCACCGATCACGATAACGTCCGGATTCTCGTTCTGCCCCATGAGCTGATCCTCATCATTCGTTGTCTATTGAGCCACATATCGACGATTGCGTTTCAGTGTAGCCACGTTCGCCTGAATGTGGGTCGCGAATGGGATGCCCACGCTCTGGCAAGGCGTGGCTACTTGCCCCACGCAAGAATCTCTGTCGCACAACAATCGTGTCATTCAAGTGTCCTTGCCGCATTTCCGAGTCGTGCCTACTCGCCAATGCACCACAGGTGCTTGAAGGTGCGCAGAAAAATCTGGCCGTCGGAAAATGCCGGGGTCGAGTTTGAGTTTTCACCCAGTTCGTTCGTGGCCAGGAGTTCGAATTTCGCGACGTTGGGTGCGATGACATTCGTGCCGCCGGCTTGGTTCGTCACGTACAGCCGGCCATCGACATGGATCATCGAACCCCAGTTGTCGTTGCCCGGCATGCGCTCCTTCCAGAGATCTTCGCCGGTTTCGACGACAATGCACTGAGCGATTGGCGGCCCCGCGTTCGCCATGAACATGTGCTTGCCGAGGATGACTCCGGACCCGATCCGCTGCGGATTGCCCGGCTTGATTTGCCACAGACGATTCGTCTCGGTCACGTTCCCCGATCCGCCGAGCTTGAAGGCAATCGCCGGACCGTGGAAGCCACCCATCGTGACGGCGACGCCGTCACCAATCACGGGAGAAGTGTACACGAGGTCGCCCAAGCCGTCGCACGTCCACAGAATCTTGCCGGTCTTCGGATCGTACGCGTTCGCATGGTGCGGGAAACTGACGAGGATTTGTGGTTGACCATCCACGCGAATGATGACCGGCGTGCTCCACGAACCAATCCAAGGTGCTCGTTTTCCATCGACCGATTCCAAACCGGCATCCCCACCCGGCTCGTCGGTTTGCCACAGCGTTTCGCCCGTCTTGCGATCCAATGCCGTGACGAACGTGCGCACGCCCGGCCCGCAGTTGAGGATCACCGAGTCACCCAGGATCACCGGCGATTGACCGTAGCCCCAAATGTGACGAAACGTCCCGAGGTCACGTTTCCAAAGTTCGTTCCCGTCGAAGTCGTAGCACACCACTCCGGCCGAACTGTGCCAGACGACGATCCGTTCCCCATCGGCCACCGGTGTGGAACTGCCAATCGGATTGGTGCCGTGCGTTGGTTCGTCCCCCTCAAAGGCGACATGCTTGGCCCACAATTGTTCACCCGTCTTGCGATCGTAGCAAAGCAAGCTGCGTTTCTTGCCCTTGTCGGTCGCTACCGTCACAAACACCTTTCCCTTCGAAACGATCGGGCTGCCGTTGCCGGGCGCGGGGAGAGGCGCTTTCCATTTGATGTTCTCGGTCGGACTCCATTTCAATGGCACGTTTTTCTCGTTCGACAACCCCGTCCCGTCAGGACCGCGAAACGCGGGCCAGTCGCCGGCGAGTAACGACGATGTCGAAAGCAGGCCGACGACAACGATCAACTGTTGCAATCGAAGCATGGGGTTCTCCTCGTTGTCTTGGAATCCAGTTTGAGTCGCATCAATCCGAGCATGACTTCCAATTTCGTAGGTCAGGCTTTCCAGCCTGAC
>JACRIH010000500.1 GCA_016235885.1 Planctomycetales bacterium
ACAACTCCTGCTGCTCCTGCGGTCGTCGTCCCAGCATGTTCCCTCCCTGTTCTGCACATCGACTCGATGGTCCTTGTGATCCACGCCCCACGGCGACAGAATAACACCCCTGTCAAGGGACCGTTTTTCGACGGGCTGCTAGCAGCCATTTCGGCATTTCTCCCATAAAACTCGCGGAAATTGGAATTCTCGATGTGACTTTGGCGATCGACACCAAACTATTTATCGATCCGCTTTGCCTTGCGAAGAGCACGCATGAAATCATCAGGGTCGATGCGGAAACGCAATACCGAAGCCACTTCGAGACCGTAATCAAGTTCTTAACCAAGACAAAAATCAAAGACGACATCGCGTGGCGTAGCGCCCGAAAAATGCTCACGTTTCACGAGATTCGGGGAACCTGTCTTGGATACGGAGCGGGGATCGATGGAAGTGCATTTGGGGCGAATCTTACGAATCGGTTGCTGAAGGTTGCAAAAGAGGTCGTTGATCTTGGCGTTACCGATCCCGATTTGTTCCTCGCAATGGCTCTCTTCGAATCAGACATAGGTCCCGACAGAATTTCCGATATGACAACGCACATCATTCGTGAAGCCCTGGCCGCGTTCAACGAATGGGCGCTAAGGGAGTTGTCCCTGGTAGGGGAGTCGTTTGTAATGCACGACGTCGAAGCGCAGTTCTTGGTCAATCCCTTTCATCGCAAACGACCACCGATCATCCTCGTGCCGAGTGACATTTTGCGTAAGCTCCCAATCGCAACGGACTGGGACGAAGTCGCGGATGCAGCAAGCAAAAATGAGATGTTGCGAGCCCGAGTCAACAGGCACATCGGACACATTTGGCAAGGTTCCTCCAAACGCGAGAAATCTCGGCTTCGAGATCAGGTACTTTCCAGTCGTGACGCATTCCAAACCTTGCTCGACGCCATACATCAAGTCCCCAAAAAGGCGTACGACGTTACCGACGATCAAGATCGGCTCGTTCGTTGGGCGGTAATCGCCAAGGAATTGGTGGACCGGTTTCCGTTGAAGTTAATTCGCGAAGCAAGTGAAGCTTGTGTTTACAGTGTCACGAAACAGATTATTGACCAGTTTCGTCACCTGATTGAAAACCGCGGCCTCAACAAGGAGCTATTCCGCGATAACGGAACACCGCGTCATGAATCGACAGCACAACGACTGTTCTTCGCTGTTGCACACTCCTACTGCAAAGCAAATGACATCGACATTTCTCCCGAGATTGACACAGGGAATGGGAAGATCGACTTCAAGTTGTCGAATGGTTTTTCAAATCGAGTGGTAGTCGAGGTAAAACTCTCTACCAACAACAAACTTGTTAGTGGGTACACGAGTCAACTCGACACGTATCGGACAGCCGAACAGACTCAGCGTGCTGTTTACCTTGTGATAGACGTCGGCAGGATGGGAAGGAAAGATGTGCATTTGGCCGAAGAACGAAACCGTGTGCAAAAGGCGACGCAAACAGCATCAAGTCTTGAGTTCGTTGATGGCAGGCGTAAACCATCGGCAAGCAAACGATAACGCGAACGAAATGAATCAGGTTGGGCGGCGGCGCTCCTTCTCGTTTTGGAATCACCTCATCATGCCCCTCCTCATTCACGCCATCACCCGCCCCGATCTGCCGCCGTTCCGGATGCCGGATCGGTTTCGGCATGAGATCACGTACTTCATGACGCCGGCGGGCGAGCACGGTGTTCCCACGATGCCGACGGGGGAATACTGGGTGCGGCTGGAAGATTCCCGCACGGCGCTCGATGACGGAGTGTTCCGGCTGGTCTCGCCGCTCGACACCGACCGCAAGGCGGAGATCGAGATCAGCGAGGAACAGGAAGCGTGGCTGGAATGGATGGTGGCCAACCGGATCGAGCACATCCGTGTGGGGCCATAGATTTGCAGGATGGGCCAGGGTGCCGATCCAACAGAATTCTTCACGGCAGTGGCTTTGTCGATCCTGCGGGAATCTTGAGCACGAATGTCAGGTCGCCGGTTCGAGTTTGATCATCCATCTTCGCTCCGTGATCGTCCTTGAGGTCTTGGCCGACGCTGTACATGATCACGCTGTCGTCAGTCTTCGTGAGTCGCAGCGGCTGACCGTCGAACGGGTCGCGCGGGATGAGGACGTTCCCATCGCGAGGCAGTTCGTCCAAGTCCGAAGGGAATGCGCCGTGTTGCAGGCGGTGGCGATGCATCGCCACCGCAAGCTGTGCCAGTCGGGTCTTGGCATCGGCGTGTGCGCCCGCGACGTGCATTTGAGAGAACGCGGGGAGCAGCAACCGTGTCATGATGCCGATCGGTGAGTTTCGCGTTGACTCTTCCGTTTTGCTCCACACTTCGTGAGCTTGTTTGTACGGCAGTGTTGGCAGCATCTGAATCGTGTGCAAATGCTCGCGATACGACTGCACATCCGTCGCCCAGAAAAAGACGCGGTATACCGCACTGGCGTTCAGCGGCCAGTACATCGGGTTCGACTCATCTCCGCGCGGGCGAATACCAGATTTGGTCAACGGTTCGAGTTCTCGCCAGTCGACGGCCGCGCAAAAAGTGGACAACATCATCGCCTCCTCGGCGCGAAACGCCCGCTGCAGCCCAGGCCGGACCGGACTGGAACGGAAGTCCTCAAATCTGGCCAGGTCGGCGACTGTGACAGGGTGCCGTTGCAGCAGCAGTTCGAGAGTGCGTACGGCCATCGAGTCGATGGCGAACGAGACCAACTGGCTGATGAGGAATGGCTCCTCGCTCACATGCTCGGCCAGGCGGTGCATCGCCAGGATGTTGTCACATGCGCCACGCACGTCACCCTGAGCGGCGAGGGCATGTGCTTCGAGTTGCAACGCTCTCGCCGCCGCTCGCATGTCCTGGGTTTCGGGGATCAGCATTGAAATGCTCGGCCGACCCCAGTCGCGATTGAAGTTGCAGCCGGAACGCGCGGTCGCTTCGCGTACGAGGACGAGCAGCGGTCGCAGGTGAACAAGGTACGCGGTCAGTGCCGGATCGAGTGGATTGAACTTGTCCGGCTCGTCGCTCATCAATCGAAACCACTCGTTGTACTCCTTCGGCAGCGGATCGAGCAGCCCGCCTTCAAACGCTTGGACATACAGCACGGCGGCGTTGTCGCGATCGGGAATCCTGGCCGGAGCGACCGACATGGCGAGCGTTCCCGCCTCGGCTCGCAGCGTTTCCATCTGCTGGCGAACGGACAGGTCGAGATTCCAGAACGTCATCAAATGCAGAACGAGCGTGGCCGTTGTGGCCAATGCCAACGTGCCCAGCCGCCACTGACTCGCCCGAGGCGCTTGTTGATCGTCGCGCCGCAGTCCGTTTCGCAAGATGACGAGCAGGCCCACGGTGCAGCACACTGACAGCGCCAGCACGGGAGTGAACAGTCCGGTCGGGACACTCCAGGTCGTTTCGAGCGCCCAAATCGCCAGCGTGGCGAGAAGACACGCACCGGGAGCGAGTACGGCGGTCGCGACCAGCAACGTCCGGCGTCGCCACGGGCGTTTCACCCGGATAGCCAAGGCCACGGCGAGCGCGATCAGCAACAGCCAGAACGTCAGGTTCTCGATCCACAGCAGCGTGTATCCCATGTCTCAGCTCCCGAAGTCAGAAGAAGTCGCGGCCGCCGTCGCACTCGATCGTTCGCGTGTGCTGACGAGACCTGGTTGGATGGTCGCGTTCAATCCGATGTTCATCAGCAATGCTTGGCGGCGGGATTCGCCCGGCGGCAGGTCTGGAATCAACCGTTGAATCTCACTCGCCTGCCGATCAAGTTCCGCCGTCGTGAGCACGACGCCGATGTTCGGCCGCGTGTCGAGCACCGCACTCCACGACAAATGCAGCCACAACGCGCATGCGGCGGCGGTGGTCGCGATCACGCGCCACGTCTGCCGCTGCCGCTCACGTTGCAGCTCGGTGCGTGTGGTCACGAGGATGCGCTCCCGCAAATCCAGCGATGGCGCCGCAGGCCGGGTGTGGAACAGCAGGTCTTCCAGGGGGTCAGTGGGTGACATCGTTTGCGCTCACTTTTTGCTAACGTAGCCATCACGCTCCGCGTGATGAGCCGAGCGGTGAAAGGACACCAAATCCTGATTCGGCTCGTCACGCGGAGCGTGACAGCTACGTTCCGTCATCGATCCGATACGAGACATCTCAGTTTCTCCAGTGCGTAGCGGTAGCGGCTGGCGGCCGTGTTGGGACTGATTCCGAGGACGGCGGCAATCTCCGCGAACGTTAGCTCTCCGTCAGTTTTCATCACGATCACTTCCTGCTGCTCCGCCGACAGCGATTGCAGAGCAGCCTCCACACACTCCCGCTGGTTGAGTTGCCGGGCGTCATCAATTTTTGCGGCCACGTCCGAGGTTTCCACAGCAACCACTCTCGGCGACCGTTGCCTTTTCTGAATTGTTCTGGTGACGAATCGACGCAGCGACGCGAACAGATAGGCCGGCAGGTTTTCGACGCGACGCAGATGAGACTGCGACCGGACGATCGACAGAAACAGTTCCTGTACCACGTCGTCGGCATCGTCTCGCGAACGGAGCCACCGCGCGGCCGTCCGATGCAGCCGGAGACCGAAGCGGTCGTACAGTTCCGCGAACGCCTCGGCATCGCCCGCCGCGAGTCGGCCCAGCAACAGGCGTCCGTCGCTGTCGTCGTCGGGTTCATCCACACCATTCATGAGCGCCCGTCCGGCGGGATTTGTCTACGGAATCGACCGAATGCTCCGGAAGTTTCATCTTTCAATTCGTCTTCTCCCCTCTCCCCCTTGGGGAGAGGGGCCGGGGGTGAGGGGCGCACCGCGCGGGTTTGCCGCTTTGAATCTCGTCCAGAGACGCTTGGACCGCCCCTCACCCCTAACCCCTCTCCCCAAAGGGGAGAGGGGAACTGAAGTCACGGGAGCGAACGACCGTCAGCCATTAATTCAAATCTGCTCGATGCCGAGCCGGCTCCGAGACAGGAATTCATCCAATTCGTCGCGACGAAACACGCCCTGCGTGGCTCCCGCGGTGCGCACCGCGCTGGCTCCGAGGGCGCTGCCGATTTCGAGGCACTGCGTTGGCGGTTGATCGGTCAGGAGGCCCAAGATGTATCCGGCGGCGAAGGCGTCGCCACTGCCTGTGCCATCGACGAATGGCACATCGAACCGGCCGGAGCGGAACCGGCCATCGGAGCAAATCATCACGGCTCCGCCTCCGCCGCAGGTGATGATTGACGTGCGAACGCCCAAGTTGTGGAAGCGTTCGGCCTGCGCGAGCGGATCGGTCTGGCCGGTGAGCACTCGGGCTTCGTCATCGTTCGGCAGGAAGACGTCGGTCCACGGAAGGACGGTGGCGAGGTGCTCGTGATAGTCGCCCGGTTCGGGGATCACGATGTCCAAAACGGTGGGGATTCCGGCTTCGCGGGCGACTTGGAACCAGCGGGCGATTTTGGTGGACGGTAGATTTTTGAGCAGCAGGAACCCCCCGACGTAGAACACGCGGCACGAACGGATCATCTCGTCCGTGACTTCCGACCCATCGAAGGCCGCGTTGGCTCCGAAAGCGTGTATGAACCGCCGGTCCTCCCCCTGGACGTTGACGATCAACGTCCCGGCCGTGTCGAATCCCGGCGTGCTGATGAGATGTGTCGTATCGACACCGCCATCGGTTAGCGCTTGCCGCACGAAGTCACCGAAAATGTCATCCCCCACGCGACCGATCAGCGAAACGTTGACGCCCAGTTTCGCGAGGTCGGTGGACACGTTGGACGCACAGCCGCCAATCGCCAGCGACAGCCGTCGCGACATGACCAATTCGCCCGGCACCGGCATGTGTGCGATCGGTTCGCAGAGATGATCGGCGACGATGATGCCGACGCAGAGGCAGTCGAGGGGCATGGGAAAGGATGAAAGTGTAAGGAAGAAGATTGTGCTGAGTGCTGAGTACTGAGTACCCAGTGTGGAAGCGGACTTGATGGATGTCGTCAGCACTCAGCACTCAGCACTCAGCACTCAGCACTCAGTACTCAGTACTCAGTACTCAGTACGGGGTACTCATCACTCACTTCACCGACAACAGGTAGGCAATCAGGTCAGCCATCGCCTGCTGGTCGATTTGCTTTTCGACTCCCTCGGGCATGATCGACAGGCCAGTGCTTTTGAGTTCGTCGATGTCGATTCGCAGCACGGTGTCGGTGACGCCTTCGGCGCGCTTGAGGGTCAGGCTGGACGCCGTTTCGCCCGCGATGATACCGGTGAGGGTCTTGCCTTCTTTCGTGACGACGAGGTAGTTGACGTACTGCGGGTTCACCTCGCGGTTGGGGTCCAGCACGTTGAGCAGGATCGTGTCGGCTCCGCGGTTTTGCAGCGTGGCCAGGTTCGGGCCGATCTCGTGGCCGGCTCCTTCCAGCTTGTGGCAGTTGGCACAGATTTTCGCGAACGCCAGTTTGCCGCGCGGGGCCTCTCCCTTGATCGTCAGAGAGGATTGATACGCGGCCAGCACGTCGGCTCGCTTGCTGATTTTGTTCTTGCTGGCGAACTGCTGGATTCTCTCGCGGACCTTCGCGTTCTGGTGCTTTTCGAGCAGCTTGACTCGCGCTGGGTCGAGATCAGCGGCCGGAATCGTTTCCTTCTCGATCGCGTCGAGAAATGTGTTGAGCCACGATTCGCGAGAGACGATGACATCGGTCGCCGCCGATCGCAAAACCGGCGAGAAGCTCGACCAAGCTTCGACGAGCAACGAGCCGACTGCGGGATCGGCGAATTCGCCGAGCGTCGCGACGGCGGCGCGTTGCACGTCCTGCGGTTGCCGTCCGGCCAGCAGTTCACCTAGCAACTTTCCGTCGGCGGCAAATGAACTCAGCTCCAGCGTGCGGATGGCATCAAGTCGATTGACGATCGGCTGCTCGGAATCATCGTCCGCTGCGATTTCTCGCGACCGTGTCAACAACTTCTCGCGTGTGGAAGCGAAGCGTCGCCGCAGCGGCGAATCCGCCGACAACTTGGCTCGCACAAAGCCTTCGCTCAGTTTTCGCGTCATTAAGGCTGCGCTGGCAGTGTCGTTTGAACTCTCGATCGCCGCAACAACCATGTCAACTTCCTGTGCAACCGCTTTCGCCCCGACTTGGAAAGCAAGCTGTCCCAAAGCCTCGCGACGACCTGGCGAAGGTACGTACTTTGTGAGTTGAACCAAAGCTTCGGCGGAACCCGTTGAAAGAGAGCTTAGAACTGCGAGGCGGGTCCAGCGATCTTCTGATATTGAAGGCAGAGCCAAAAGGGCGGCCAATGCAGTGCGGTTGTACGCGGGGACGTCCGGCTTAGCCGTTCGTTCGCGTCGAGTTTCTGGGAGCTCACCGAGGGTGAAAGCGAGTTGGTAGGCCTCGCGTCCCACCGCGTCATCGTAGGCCTTATCGCAAAGGAAAAGTCGCACACCCTCGTCGCGGGAGGTAACGAGCTCGCTGACACGAATTGCGTGTTCAACAACACGAGAGTCAACATCATGCAGCGAGTCCAAAACCACGTCTTCCGTGAGCGCATTCATCCCGCGGAGTGCCGCCATGGCATGCATGCGGGCTTCCGGTAACTTCGATTCACGGACTAGCTTTCGTAACGGTTCGATCGCGGATTTGTCCTGGCGCTGGAACAGCAGCCGACACGCCGTGTCGCGGTGCCAGCCGTTGCGGTGTTCGAGTGTGGCGACGAGGTCGGCTGTGCTGGCGGTACCGAGTCGAGGCAGCTTGCGTTGTTTGAATCCGTCCGGCACCACCCGGTAGATCCGGCCTCGGTCGCGGCCGCTGGTCAGGTCGAGATGCTGTTTGATTTCGGGGGGCAGACTGGCCGGGTGTTCGATCACCTCGCGATACATGTCGAGGATGAACAGCGATCCGTCCGGTGCGTTGGCGTACTGGACGGGACGGAACCAGATGTCTTTCGACGCGATGAATTCTTTCCCCTCGTCGATCCGCTTGGCGACGAACGCGACGCCGTTGGGTTCGAGCCGTTTGCGATGGACGAGGTTGCTTCCCACGTCCCCCACGATCGCCAGGCCGCGATCGGCATCGGGCCACGCGTCGCCTCGATAGATGGTCACGCCCGTCGCGCCGGTGAAATAACCGGCAGCTCGACCGCCCCCTTCGATCGGTCCTGGAACAGCTCCGGCCACGCGCAGCCGCGTGCGCACGATTCGCCACGGTTCGACCGGGCTGATGCGGAACACTTCGGCTTGCGGACCGTCGGCGGCAATGCTGAGGCGCGGACCGGGGGCAGCGAGGTACGGGTTGCGGGCGACGTAGCGGTCCTCGAACATCACCATTTGAATGTGGTCGGAATTGGAACTGCAAAACTTGCGGCCCCAATCGTCGAAACACATCCCGTGCTGAGCGCCTCCACTGGTGGCGGTCATTTCGAGCGTACGCGGATCGAAGGCGAAGTCGCGTCCGTTGACGTTGATCTCCGGTCCGACCGGTTCGCCGTTCTCCACGCGTCGGATCAAGCCGCCCGTGCTGCTGGCCGAACCGTGAATCCGATTGTCGAGACCCCAGTGGAAGCTGTTCATCATCCCCTGCACGTTGGTGCGGCGGAATCCGGTGAACACCAGCTTGCGCACGTCGGCCTTGTTGTCTCCGTCGGTGTCCTTGAGGTAGTAAATTTCCGGTGGCGCGCCGACGAAGATTCCGCCGTCCCAGCAGATCACCGCGGTCGGCCACGACAGCTTGTCGGCGAACACCGTGCTCTTGTCGAACCGGCCGTCCTCGTCGGTGTCTTCGAGCAAGCGAATCTTGCCGAGAAAATCTTTGTCCTGTTCGGAGTAGTCGCACATTTCCACGACGAACGCGCGGCCGTTTTCGTCGAACGAGATCGCAATGGGATCGGCCACGAGCGGTTCGGCGGCGACCAGTTCGAGATGGTACGGCGGCTGGACCTGAAATGTGGCGAGCGCGTCCTTCGGTTCGACGGCCGGGATGCGCGGGAGTTCACTCTTGAAATCAGCAGCCGATGGCTTTGCGGACTTGTCGGCGGCGATCAGGTGGACGATCGGAAGTACGAGCACCACGGCGATCGCGAGACAGGCTGCGGTGTGTTTGGCGGAGCATCTGAATGAGCAGCTCGACAGCGGCATGGCATCTCCCGAAGGTCGTGGATCAGTGAACGAAGTCGCGTTACGGCGGTGCGAGGCTAGCCTACCACTGGCTGTAGACGTCGGCAACCAATGCGAGCGACGGGGAATCGGTGTTCGTGGAAGCCGCCGGGTTCGTTTGTGACTCGCCAGCGAACTGAATACGATAGCCGACAGTCCGTGAAGATCTCTTTTGAAAGGAAGACCGCGATGATCACTCAAGGCATACGATCCGGAATGAGCGTGGTTCTGTCGCTGGCAATGCTGGGCCAGGTCGTTCAAGGTGACGAACCGGCGGTGAAGAAATCCGCCGAGGGAGCGGCAACTCAAGCTGAGCCGGATCGCGCCAAGTTGGAGAAGGAACTGGCCGAGTCGCTGTCGGGCGCGGTATTGACCGGGATGTTTTCCGTCACCGGCAAGGAATCATCCAAGGATGACCCGCCGAAATCGGAAAAGTACACGATCAGCAAAGTCACCAAACTTCAGGGCGATTTCTGGTTGTTGCAGGCCCGGATTCAATACGGCAAAAACGACGTGACCGTTCCGTTGACGCTCGAAATCAAATGGGCCGGTGACACGCCCGTGATCACGATGACCGACATGGCCGTCCCCGGTTTGGGGACATTCACGTCCCGAGTCATTTTCCACCGGGGTCGGTATGCCGGCACGTGGCAGCACGACAAGGTCGGCGGTCATCTGTGGGGGACGTTTGAGAAACCGAAAGCCGATGACGCACCAGCAAAGACTGGTAACAAGTGAAATCGAATGTCTGACGTGATTCACTTCACCATCACGCTGGGCGGTCGCTGAAAGTACCACCACTCGAACAGCAGGAACGCCAGTGCGATCCACGCCAGGATTCGCCACAGCGGTTTGTCGCTTTTCAACGTCGCGGTCGCGGCACCGACGTTCAGTTCGCGGAACTGGAGTTGTTCGACGCCGGTCAGCGAGGATTCGCTCGACGAGAGCAGGCTCACGCCAATCTTCGCCACCGGTCGGCCTCCTTCGGCGAATTGGTACTGCCCCGTGCGCGGAGCCGCCACGCCGGAGACCACGCCGTCGGCCGTGCTCTTGGCGTCGGCCGTGGTGCCATCGGGAGCGGTGACGCGGTACGTGCGGTCGGGCTGGAGAGTTTTCGGTGGCAGGATGCCCGTCGATTGCCCGCGCACTTCGGCAAGGCCCGCCTGCTGGAGCGCGATGTCGAGCAGGTTCGAGACCAAGATCGGAAAGCCCACGCGGTACGGCAGCGTCGAACGGTCGGTGTGAAACAGCAAATGAAACGCCAGCTTGCCGCCGGGGTTTTCCTTCTTGAGCACAAGCGGTCCCGCTTGGCCATGCATGAGGATTTCGTATCCGAGTTCCTCGAAGTCCTTGTCGCGAACGTCCTTCCCCGACGTGGGCTTTTCGGTGATCTGCACATCCCCGAGCTGCACGTGTTGCAACAGCGGAGCGGCACGTTGCCAGTCGAGCACCTCGCTGATTTCCACCTGCACGGAGATCAGGTTTTTCAATTCCTCCGGAATCATACCGGTTGTGAACACAACCGCCGCATCGCGAGTCAAATCGGTCTGCCGGTCGGTAACCAGCAGATCGTAACTCGATGCCGTTCGTTCGGTGCTTTCGTCCGGGTACAGGACGATTCCCTTGTGTCCTTCGAGAGCGTGACGGAAGAGCGCGAGTTCCGGCGAACAGAACACGGTCAGCTCGCGGACCAGCGGCAGATCGAGATACGCGACGTTGTCCGCATCCAGCGAGTCGAACGACTGCGGGCGCAAACGGATTTCCAGTGTCGTGGCCTGATCGGATTCGACCCGGAACACTAGCCGCTCCGATTTACCAGCCTCCGGCGACGCGGATTCTTCCCCCACGACTTTGCCGTCCTGAAGAAGTTGAACAGTGCCCGACGGCGGTGGCATGTTCGGAATGTTCGTCGCTTCCAGCCGGACAAAGATGTCCCAGTGCGAGGCCGCTCGCCGCGCGTTGACGGCGGTGATGCCGATGTTCGGTCCGCCACCGGGCAGCTTCTGGTAATTGAGTGTGAACGGCAGTTCGAAATCGACCATCGCAGGCAGATTGCCGTCGGTGAACAGCAGCACCGTTTCAATCGGCACCGTGCGAGACAGCGCCTGCGTCATGCGCAAGGCATCGTCGAGTTGGCTTGGCACCTGGCTGACCTGTAACCGGTCGAGGCTCTCCCGCAGCACGCGCTTGTTGTTCGTGAATTCCGTCAGCCGTCGTGGACTGGAATCGACGGCGATCAGACAGAGCCGCTGATCGGGGAGCAGGTTGTCGATCAATTCGCGAACCTTGACCTTCGCCGCGTCGAGCCGACTTTCGCCCCCCTGCTGATCCAGCGCCGCCATGCTGGCCGACGCGTCAATGAGCACCGGCAGATACTTCGCCCGTTCGGCTCCGCTGGGCCAGAACGGCTGCATCGCCGCCAGCACGAGAAACAACAGCAACAACAGTTGCAGCAGGAGCAGCAGGTTGCGTTTGAACTTTTGAAACGGCGAATTGACGCGCTGGTCGTTGATCACCTGCCGCCACAGAGCCAGCGACGGAATCTCCATCCGCGGCCGCTTGAGCTTCAGAAAGTAGAAAATGATCAGCGGCACGAACAGCAGGAACAGCCAAGCGCTGGTCAGGTCGTAGAAGCCGGGGAGTTGGTTGAACCAGGACATAAGAATTCCAGCGGTTTTTGTACGATGTCACGCCGGTTCGCTCAGCCAACTTCCCGATTCAATCAGGACGTGCCGCAGATCCCAACGCACTGGAGTATTGATATTGAGGACATCGATGGTCACGCGACCGATGGCCGTCAACCCCACGAGTTCCGGGCCATGCCACTCGAAATGGTCGAGCCAGCGATCACGGCGAGGATGGAACAGTCGTGTGGTCTCACCCGCTTCGCCACCGATCCCGGCGATGTTTGGTCCCTTGTGAATGTTGCAGTGATAGCAACTCAGCGCCAAATTCTCTTCCACCGTCTGCCCGTGATGTTTCTCCGCGATGACATGATCGATCTGAAACGGGAACATGTCGAATTCCTGCGGGAGCTGGCAATACTCACAGCACCCGTTGGCTCGTTGCCAGACCTGACCGCGTAAAGTCTGGTCCATTACTGTCCGGTCATGGCCAGGGTCTTGCGTGCCTTGGCTTGGAGGAGGTTGAGAAAGTTTCCGACCATGAGGTATCGCTCCAGATCCGCGTGTTCAACTGAAGAGAGCAAGCCCTGTCGATTTTTTTCCGCCAGCTCGTTGAGTCGCTCAACCGCGCGCGGCCGGAACTTTAGGCTCAGCAAGGCTTGGGCCGACTCGGGAGACAAGTCGGGCTGATCGGGTGAAATGACGTCGGTCAGAATGTCCAAGTCGCTAATACTCGCGGAGGTGATGTTCATGATGGTGTGAGTATAACAAGCAGGGATATCAGTCAAAAAGGGCGCAACGCGGCGTTCACCGCACCCACCCCTTCCGCCTCAACAGGTCGAACAGGATGTATTCAATCGAATCCTTCGAGCTGACCGACATGAACCGGCCGCTGCGCTGGCGGCATTGCGTGGCGAGTTCCTCTTCCAGCGCCTCGCGGTGTTCGTGGTAGATGCCGAGCAGGTCGCCGATCGACGACACGTCCAGGGACGTCGAGTTCTCGCAGTCCACAAGCCGCATGTCGCCCGTCAATTCGGGATTGATCTCGACCGGGCTGAGAACTTGCACGCCGAAAATTTCCAGCCCCGAACTGAACAGCAGGTTGAACGGTTTGTCGAAGTCGCCGAACGTCAGGAAATCGGACAACACGACGGCGATGCCTCGCCCGCGGTGCCGCCTCAACATAGCTTCGATCGCCTGCTCGATGGGAAAGTCGCCGCCGCCTTCGATCTTTTCAAGGAAGTCAAACAACCGCCGCCGGTTGATCCGGCCGGTACACGGCGGCATCATGAGCGGTTCTTTGCCGACGTGGTTGCAGACGTACACGCTGACTCGTTCGACGTTCATCAACCCCATCAACCCGAACGCCGCCGCGAGTTGCCTAGCCCGGTCCAACTTGCCTTCGAACATCATCGATGACGAGGCATCGATCAGAATCGCGACGTGCATCTCCTCTTCGTGGCGATACAGCTTGATGTACGGCCGATTGAGTCGCGAGAAAATGTTCCAGTCGACATTCTTCATGTCGTCACCCGGAACGTAATCGCGATAGTCATTGAACTCGGTGCTCGTGCCCCCCTTGCCGGCGAGATGCTCGCCGCGACTCCGGTTCGTCAGCCGCCGCAGCGGCTTGAGCCGCATGCGCTCTAGCCGACCAAGCGTGGCGTTGTCGAGGAGTGCAGTGAATTGAGGGCCTTCGGGCATGGTTGATTCAGTGCGTGTAGTCTGCGGAACGGCCCCGAAAGGGCCAAGTCATAAAGCCGTGGGCGTCAGCCCATGGAACCCGTCGACAATGAACGAGAAGCCCCGGAGGGGCGACGTCAATCCCACAGGTAGCGTTTCTCATACTCAACCTCATGACGCTCCAACAGCGCGACAAACTCCGTCTTGAAATCCCTCGTGCGATGATGCTGTTTCTGGTTCCGAATGTATTTCGTCACCTTGTCCCCTTGCGACTGACTGGCCGTGAAAGCTGCATAGCCGTCCTGCCAGCCGAATTTGCGGTACTTCAGCTTCTCCTCATTGACCCATTTTGATGAGTTGGCTTTCAGCAATCGCAGCATGTCGGACACTGCGATCGTGGGTTTCAACTTCACCAGCAGGTGAACGTGATCGGGCATGCCTCCCACTTCGAGCAGGATGCCTCCTTCGCCGCGTACGATGCCTCCGAGATATTTGTAGAGTTCTGCTTCGATGGCATCCGTGATCATCGGGAGGCGTTTCTTTGTGCTGAACACGAGGTGGTACAGCAAGTTCGTGTGCGTGCCGGGCATGAGGGGTTCTCCGAGAGATGTCGCCCCTCCGGGGCTTCACATTCGTTTTGCTCCTTCCCGTGGGCTGACGCCCACGGCTTTACGACTTGGCCCCTGCGGGGCCGATCACGTCCAGTCAGCAGTGATTCTTGTTCATCCCTGCTCCGGCAACACCTTCATGCACTCTTTGACCAAGTCCGAGAGAGAGATGCTCTCGGCCTGACCGTCGTAGTTCAGCAGCACGCGGTGTTGCAGGATTTCTTCGGCGAAATGGCGGATGTCTTCGTAGGCCACGTGTGCTCGGCCTTCGGCGAGGGCGCGGACGCGGGCGGCGCGGATCAGGCCCTGCGCGGCTCGCGGGCTGGCTCCCCAACGGACGTAGCGCTTGACGGTGTCGGTGGCGAACTCGGTCGTTGGATGAGTCGCCATCACGAGGCGCACGGCGTAGTCGCGGAGCGGGTCTGCGACCACGACTTTGTCCAGCACGTCTCGCAGTTGGAGAATCCGGTCCCCCGTGATGATCTTCTTCGGTTCGAGGCGTTGTTTGAGGATCGTGCGTGTGACCACTTCGTTCAGTTCGCCGCGTGTGGGGAATGGCACAGTCACTTTGAACAGAAACCGGTCGAGCTGTGCTTCGGGGAGCGGATACGTGCCCTCCTGTTCGATCGGGTTCTGTGTGGCGAGGACGAAAAATGGTTGTGTCAGGTGGTAAACAATCCCGCCCGTGGTGACCGAGCCTTCCTGCATGGTTTCGAGCAAGGCCGACTGCGTTTTTGGCGACGCCCGGTTGATCTCGTCCGCCAGCAAAAGCTGAGTGAAGATTGGACCGCGGCGGAACTCGAACCGGTAATGACCGTGCTCGTCCGACGACATGATGTTCGTGCCGATGATGTCGGCGGGCATGAGGTCGGGGGTGAACTGGATGCGGCGGAACTCCAGTTCGAGCACCTTCGACAGCGCCTTGACGAGTTCGGTCTTGCCCAGCCCCGGCACGCCTTCGAGCAGCACGTTGCCGCCGCAGAAGATCGCGGTCAGCGTGGCTTCCACCACGCGGGTCTGACCGACCATCACCAGCCCAACGGCTTCGCGGACGGCGGAGAATTCCTGGCGAAACTGATCGGCTTCGGCTTGGAGAACGGCGGGATCAGCGGTGGACATCGAGTGCTCCGGGCTGTCGAGGGATCAAACGACGGATGTGGTTCTTGATTTTTGATTGCCGATTTCCGATTGCCGAATGTCAAAAAATGCGAAGTGAATTCATTCGGCAATCGAAAATCGGCAATCGCATCCTACAGCGGCCACAACCACGGCACAATCAAAACGGTCAGCGTCCAGCACAGAATGTCGAGCGGGATGCCGACTTTCAGGTAGTCCGCGAATTTGTAACCGCCGGGGTTGAGGACCATCAGGTTGGTTTGATAGCCGATCGGCGTCGCGAATCCGTACGACGACGTGACGGTCACCGCGATCAGCAGCGGACGCGGGTCGATCCCTTGAATTGCCGCCGTGGCGAGCGCCAGCTTGGCCATCAATGCGACAGTCGCGTTGTTGCTGAGCAGTTCGGTGAGGATGCCGGTGAGGAACACGAATGCGGCGAGAATGGCCAGCTTGCCGAACGGGGCGACCACGGCGAGCAGATTCTTGGCGATCAACGTCGCGGCTCCGCTTTTGTCGAGCGCCTCGCCGACGCCGATGGCCGCGGCGACGAGCACGATCACCGACAGTTCAACGCTGCGATGCGCTTCGGCGGCGCGGACGCATCCGGTGACGATCATCGCCACCGCGCCGCAAATCGCCAGCAGAGCGACGTGTTCGTCGAACGCCGTCATCAAGCCGACGAGCACGAGAAACAGCCCCAGCGCCAGCCACGTCCGTTCGTGAGCCACCGGGGCGCTGTCTTCCACGCCGGACACGAGGATGAAGTCCGGCGAATTGCGCCAGCGGCGGTGGAAGTCTTCATCGGCATCGACGAGCAATGTGTCGCCGGGGTGGAGTTGGATCTGGCCGATCTTCTGCTG
The DNA here is from genome assembly GCA_016235885.1 of Planctomycetales bacterium. GTDB lineage: Bacteria > Planctomycetota > Planctomycetia > Planctomycetales > Planctomycetaceae > JACRIH01. The sequence continues at coordinate 16,028 of JACRIH010000500.1, forward strand.
AAGTTTTGATCCGCTGCGATGCACGGCGATGATCGACGCGTTGTAGCGTGCCCGGAAGTTCGAGTCTTTGATCGTCTGACCGACCAGCGGAGACTTTTGCGCGATGACCACTTCGCAAAGCTGACGTCCCGTGCGCGGGGCGGGCGTGGCGACTTCGGCCGGCAAGCCTTCCAGCGAATCGAGCGAATCGTCGTGTGCTCCCACTTCCGCCGGAACCGCACCGCCGCCGAAGGTCACGTGCGAGCGGTGTTCGATCGGATCGAGACCGCGAATTTTCTGCAAGTCGACGAGCGTCGAAACGATTCCCGAAAAGCACAACACGTCCCCCGCCATGATTCGCTCGGTGGGAGTCACCGTGGCGACGTACTTCCCGCCCCGGTCGAGAGCGTACAGGTACAGTCCGGGCAGTTCACGCAAACCCGAACCGCGTACGGACTGACCGACCAGCGGGCAAAACGGACGCACGACCAGTTCCAGCGTGAACTCGCGAGGGTTGGCTTCGATCTGTTCCAGCAAGTCTTGTCGATTGGGCAGCAGCCGCCGGCCAACGGTCGCCAGATAAATCAGTCCGATCACGGTGATCGGCACCCCCACCCATGCCAGCTCGAACATCGTCAGGCCGGGCAGTCCCGCTTCGCGAAAGAAGATGTCGGCCGTGATGTTCGTGCTGGAGCCGATCAGCGTGCAGGTGCCTCCCAGCACGGCGGCATAGCTGAGCGGGATCAACATCTGCGACGGCGAAACGCGCAGCCGCTTCGCCAGCCGGACGAACACCGGCAGGAAGAAAGCGACCAGCGTCGTGTTGTTCATGAACGCCGACAAACCGGCCACCGGGGCGATCAGACGAATCAGTGACGTGCCCGGTTTCGGCCGGCCAAACAACCAGCGGCTGAGAACTTCGATGGCCCCGGTCGTGCTCAGCCCGGCTCCCACGACAAACATCGCGGCGATCATCAGCACGCTGCCGTTCGAGAATCCTTTGAACGCGGTCTTGGCGTCGATCACGCCCAAACCCAGCAACAGCAGCAGCGCCGTCAGCATCACGATTTCGGCGGAGATGCGTTCCTGCAACAACGCCAGCACCAGCCCGCCGAGCACCAGCAGCGTGACGACCAATTCAAAACTCATCTCGAACAACCTTTCCTGACGACGCACGTCCCTGCGATCGGCAGAGGGAATGGCGAGTTATCCAAGATCGGAGAAACGGCTGCAAGCGTTGCCGAAACAAAGCGGACCGACCTGCGGATGAAAAGGTTCGGCAGGCCGCCTCGTTGTGGCAAGGTCTCCTGACCTTGCCACAGGCGTGACCGAAGGTCTCCCAACACTGGACGGTAATGGAGACCTTCGGTCAGACAGCGTGGCAGGGT